>CAMKZP010000219.1 GCA_946477805.1 uncultured Enterobacter sp. | reverse complement strand
GGTTTCATTAGGACGCTATCCCTGGCATGGCGCACTGGGCCGATTTACCCAATACGATATGCAGAAAGTTGATGAAGCAATCGCTGACACAGGACTGTCACGACTCTCTAAGAGGCTGGTTGACTCTTTGTCCGGCGGTGAAAGGCAAAGAGCATGGATTGCGATGACTCTTGCACAAGACACTAAATGTCTTTTACTTGATGAGCCGACCTCAGCGTTGGATATTGCCCAGCAGTCTGAAATATTGTGTCTGCTAAAAAAATTATGCCATCTAAAGGAAATCACAATCATCGCGGTACTGCACGATATAAATATGGCAGCCCGATATTGCAGTAATCTTCTCGCGCTTAAATCCGGACATTTAATTGCTCTGGGTTCGCCCGCTGAGATTGTTACACCGGCGTCATTAAATACTATTTATGGTATTCAGATGGGTACCTTTTCCCATCCGGTTGAAGGGCATCCTGTCTGTTATGTTCAGTAATAACCCCTCCCCTGCAGTGGCAGATTTTAAACGTCGGCAATTTTTAAAGTATCTGGCTGGCTTATCCTTATTCCTGGGGTTACCTGCGGTCGGTAAAAGTCCCGCTCCCTCGCGCGATCTGCAGCGAATAGCAGCCACAGAATGGCTGGCTGTTGAAATGCTTCTGACGCTGGGTGTTATGCCCTTTGCTGTATCAGAAATTGAGAATTACCGATCACTGGTTAAGGAGCCCGTCTTGCCTGATGGCTCCACGGAACTCGGTTTAAGAACAGAGCCAAATACGGAACTTTTAGCAGCGATGCAACCCGATCTTATCGTTTACGCGGAAGGTTACGGCCCTTCACCGTCAGTATATAACTCGATTGCCCCATCCTTTGGTCTTGTATACAGCGATAAAAATGGCAGACCGCTCACAACGTCCTGCCAATCCCTGACGGCGCTCTCTGTCCGATTAGGTCGATACGACAGGGCGAGAGCAATAATTGCTACCATCGAGTCAGAAATCTCTGCACTGAGGCTTAAATATGCTCAAAAGAAAAGAAGACCACTACTTTTAATGTCGCTTGTTGACCAGCGACATGCTCTGGTTTTTGGACAAAATAGCCTGTTTCTTGAGGTTATGAGCAAAGCAGGTATTCCGGGAGGATGGCAGGGAGACACCAGTTTCTGGGGAAGTGCGGTCGTTGGGATAGAACAACTAATAGGTCTGCAAGAAACCGAGGTTATTTGCTTCACTGAAAATGATGATACAACAATGGCAAACCTTGCAGATACCGCACTCTGGAAGATGATGCCTTTTGTAAAAGAAGAGCGTTTCAGACGGGTGCCCGGTATCTGGTATTACGGAGGTCCAGTAACAGCGCTGCGCTTTTGCCATCTGCTTGATGCAATTCTGGAGGAGATATGATTTCTCTTCGCTTATCCGCCTTACCCGTCGCGCTGATAACGGCCAGTATCTTAGTCATTTTCAACGTAAATCACATTTTACCGATAGAGTTGTGGGCTGCTTACAGTCCTTTTAATACACATTACGCGGTTGAAATAACCTTACTTCAGTACAGTTTTTTACCCCGTTCAGCGATGTCTGTGATGATCGGTGCAGGGCTTGGGCTGGCCGGTCTGCTTTTCCAGCAGGTGCTACGTAATCCTCTGGCAGAACCCTCAACACTAGGTATTGCTAACGGGGCTCAGCTAGGCATGACAATGGCGACTCTCTGGGGTTGTAATATAATTTCTCCAGGTACGGGTTCGCTCCTTGGCGCTGTTTTTATGGGGGCTGTCATCGCGTTTATGACGCGAGGAAAACAGCTTTCTCCGGTAGGGTTGATTCTTATAGGGTTAGTCCTGACCCTTTACTGCAGCGCTGTCAGCCAACTGATTGGTCTGTATTTTCACGAAAGATTACAGAGCGTTCTTCTGTGGGGAACAGGTTCGCTGACGCAAACTGACTGGGCAGTCGTCCTGCGCCTGCTTCCGCAGTTGTTGATTTCTTTCATCATTATTCTGGCGCTACATCGGCCCCTGACGTTACTTGGCATGGATGAAATGATGTCCAGAAACCTGGGGCTTAAGCTTCAGCTCATACGGCCCTTTGCGCTTCTGGTAGGCATATACCTTACGGCTACTCTGGTGACATCTGTTGGCATCATTGGATTCATCGGGCTATTTGCGCCTCTAATTACAAGGCTACTTGGTGTTAGACGTCTGGTAACGCTGATCTTGACGGTGCCAGTAACCGGCGCGCTGTTGCTTTTCATTTCGGATCAAATCGTCATTTTACTGGCATCTTACTGGAAGGAGATCCCTACTGGCACTGTCACGGCCGTTGTTGGTGCACCAGGGCTCATTTTATTACTTCCCAGGCTCAAAGAGCGTATGTATTCAACAGCCGGGGAATCTGAAAACTATTCAGCTTCCAAAAGAAGCCTGAAAAAATGGCTTTTGTCAGGTGTAATTATACTTTCAGCCCTGACGCTATTAGCATCAGGGCTGGGGAAAAATGCTAACGGCTGGGCCTGGGCTACAGAATCCGTGCTTTCGTTCCGAATCCCACGGGTACTTGGCGCGTTTTCTGCAGGAATCATGCTCGCCCTTGCTGGTTGTATTATTCAACGCCTGACCGGAAACCCGGTAGCCAGCCCGGAGGTCATGGGCGTAAGTACCGGTGCGGCAGCAGGTATGGTGATTGGAATGCTGGCATTTCCTGGAAACATAACAGCCTGGTATTTTCCTGCAGCCTGTCTGGGTTCAGTGGCCACGCTGATCATTGTTACCACCATAGCTGGTATCAGAGATTTTTCCCCCCAACGTATGATGTTAACCGGGATGGCACTAAACGCTGCATTTCTGGCTTTACTAATGCTTATGATTTCAGGTGGCGATCCCAGAACCTCCATGCTGCTAACGTGGTTTGCGGGTTCAACATATGGTTTAACGCCTGAAAAAGCTATTAGCGTGTCTCTGGCTGCGCTAGTGCTTACCTTTTGTATTCCGCTGGTTCATCGATGGCTGTCATTACTTCCATTTGGTGGGGTTGTTGCGCGTTCATTAGGAGTGCCCCTGTCACTGAGCCGTCTCGCGTTAATGTCACTTGCGGCTGTGCTAACCGCCCTTTCCACTTTCATTGTCGGCCCACTAAGTTTTGTCGGCCTTATGGCTCCGCATATTGCCAGATATCTGGGCTTCAGGAGAGTGACGGGACAGTTGGCAATAGCAGGCCTGGCAGGAGCCAGTCTGATGGTCGTATCAGACTGGGTAGGTAGAATGGCTGTGTTTCCATGGCAATTACCTGCGGGCTTAATCGCGGCATTAGTTGCCGTTCCATTCTTTTTATGGCTAATTCGAAGCCGCTGATTCAAATCGGAAATAGCGCGATGGCGTAGTGCCAAACATCGCCCGAAAAGAGGCAATAAAGCTTGAGGATGATTCATAGCCTGCCTCAAGTGCGACTCGGGTGACATTTTCACCGTAAGCCAGCCTTTCGACGGCGAACAGCATACGGTGACGGTGTCTCCATGCGCCAAAAGATAGATGCGTTTCCTTTGAGAAAAGGCGCTCAATCGTACGTGCACTCGCCCCCACTTCGCGAGCGAGCACGTTAAGAGGATCCCGGTTTCCCGGGTCTTTTTTTAAGAGCTCTACCACTCTCAGCGAAGATTCAAATCAAGCGGAGAGAGATCAAGCTTTTTGATCTGGTCGATCAAGACTGCAGAAAGCCTGTATTCAGGCGTATTAGTTTCATAATCCCAGGCATGTTGGGAACAGGTTGCAATCAACTCCCGTACCAGGGCGGTGACCTCAACGACACAACATTGAGCAAAGCTAGTGAATGGATAGATAACTGGATCAATATAAAGAATATTGATTTCTGCCGGGCGCTTGACCGTAAGTGCATGCTTAGTGCCGCCGCTGATCCATAGCGCACGACTCGGTGGCAAGATCCACTCCCCAACAGCAGTAGACATATGAACCACCCCACGGGTGGCATAAATCAATTGATGCCGCTGATGACTATGTTGTGCCGTTGTGTAAGGTTCACAAATTTCTGTCTGACCTACGATCAGAGCAGCAGCATTATCAGGGTTAGCTGAATTTTGGCGATTTATCGACATATTTCGTCATAACAGATGAATTTTACCAAGCATACAATACGTAGAATCTGTCCTCAATCGAAATGATTATCAGGAACAGAATGATTATGAGTCAAAATGAAAGCAACGTTGATAGCATCAACGACGCTCAGCTTGCTAAAAAGCTGAGTTCCGCGAAATGGTCTACACGTGTAGCATTTTTTATAGCAGGTTTTAGCCTCTCCTGCTGGGCACCTTTAGTACCTTATGCTCAACAACGGATCCATGCTGATTCTGCCATGTTAGGTTCAATTCTTCTTTGCCTGGGACTTGGTGCCGTGGTTGGTATGCCTACTGCGGGTGGGCTCGCAGGTAAAGTCGGCAGCAAAAAAATAATCCTTGCGGGTGCGTGTGGTTTATTTATTGCTTTGCCATTACTTGCAATGGTTTCTACACCAATAGCACTGGGCCTGACCTTGCTTCTTTTCGGAGCGTCAATTGGCGCAACGGACGTCGCAGCTAACATTCATGGCACTGAAGTACAGAATGCAGCTGGCCGTCCAATGATGTCTGGCTTTCACGGCTTCTACAGTATCGGCGGACTTGCGGGCGCAAGCTTTGTTACGTTACTGATTGCTTCAGGACTGGATATCAAAATCGCCGCTGGTGCAGCCGCGCTGGTTGTATTGATTAGTATCTCTTTAGCTGCATCGGGTTTTTTCACCAACCGCTCGACAGAAGATCATCCACTTTTCGTGGTGCCAAAAGGCAAGGTTATTGGGATCGGTGTGCTCGCAATGATTATTTTCCTTGCGGAAGGAGCCATGCTTGACTGGGGAGCTATCTTCCTGATTCAAGTGAAAAACTTGGCAGCTGGTGTGGCAGGAACAGGATATGTGGTGTTTGCAATCGCTATGGCGTTGAGCCGCTTTATCGGCGACCGCGTGGTTACCATTATGGGTGAAAAATCCATGCTCCTTTCCGGAGTGGTATTAACCGCTATTGGTATTTACCTTGCGACTGTTTTCAACACTTACGAGTGGGTTCTTGCTGCAATGGCAGTGGCTGGTTTTGCTGCCGGTAATGTCGTCCCTGTACTGTTTTCTTTGGCTGGGCGTCAAAAATCGATGCCAGCAACACTGGCTATATCAGCAGCAAGTATTCTCGGGTACCTGGGGGTATTGCTTGGGCCAGCGTTGATTGGTTATGCAGCGCATTTTATTGGTCTGACGAATGCTTTCATTTCACTCAGCGTCGTTGTTCTGCTTTCGGCTTCCATAGTTACAGTAGTTATGTCGAAAACAGAAGATAACTAAAAGAGTTTCAAAAACTGATTGTCACAGCCAGACGGCCTGATAGGAATCAGGCCTTCTGATATTGTCATGTTAAACACCATGCCTCTTCGGAAACATGTTAATGAACTCAAGTAAAACCGTCACTGCCGATCCACTACACATTCCTAAAATAGCGAAGACGTCATTCAAAATATTGGGGGCAATAAGCGCAGCTCATTTATTGAATGACATGATACAGTCGCTACTCCTGGCTTTATATCCATTGCTACAGCCTGAGTTTTCACTCAGCTTTGTGCAGATTGGCCTGATTACATTAACGTTTCAGGTCACGTCTTCCCTGTTGCAACCTCTTATTGGCATTTATACTGATAAATATCCACAGCCGCGTTCTTTACCTGTCGGGATGGGATTTACACTCGTAGGTCTGATTATGCTCTCATTAGCTCAAACCTATCCTGAAATACTGATTGCGGCTGCTTTAGTAGGTACCGGTTCGTCTGTATTCCATCCCGAATCGTCAAGAGTTGCAAGAATGGCTTCAGGCGGCAGACACGGGCTGGCTCAGTCACTATTCCAGGTCGGGGGTAATCTTGGTAGCGCTTTAGGGCCCTTACTGGCTGCGATAATTATTGCACCGTACGGCAAAGGTCATGTGGCATGGTTTGTGCTGGCAGCCTTGCTAGCTATGATTATTTTAATGCAGGTTAGCCGATGGTACAGGGTACAGACTAAAAACACAGGGCCTGCAAATGCTGCACGTGAAATATCACCTTTCCCGAGAAAAACGATTATCACTGGCATCAGTGTCTTGCTGATATTGATTTTTTCCAAGTTTGTATACATGTCAAGCTTGAAAAGTTACTACACCTTCTATCTCATCAACAAGTTTAATTTGCCTGTGCAAAAGGCACAGCTCTATCTTTTTGCTTTTCTGTTTGCAGCTGCAGCCGGAACGGTAATTGGAGGGCCACTAGGGGATCGCTTCGGAAGGAAAAAGGTTATATGGTGTTCAATCCTGGGCGCTGCGCCATTTAGTCTTTTCCTGCCATATCTGAATCTGGAAATGACCTGTTTATTTACAATAATAATTGGTCTGGTACTTTCATCTGCATTTTCAGCAATATTAGTATTTGCTCAGGAACTCGTACCT
>CAMKZP010000218.1 GCA_946477805.1 uncultured Enterobacter sp. | reverse complement strand
ATCTTGGCAATCGCGTACGGCTCGTTGGTGGCCTCAAGCGTGCCCTGCAGCAGCTCGCTCTCGGCGATCGGCTGCTTCGCCATTTTCGGGTAGATACAGGATGAGCCGAGGAACAGCAGCTTATTCACGTTGTGCAGGTGCGCCGCGTGAATGATGTTGCTCTCAATCATCATGTTCTCGTAGATGAAATCCGCCGGGTAGGTGTTATTCGCGACAATGCCGCCCACCTTCGCCGCCGCCAGATACACCTGGTCAATGCGTTCACCGGCAAAGAACGCCTGCACCGCTTTCGCGTCGAGCAGGTTCAGCTCGTCGCGGGTGCGAACAATCACCTCGACGTCACCGCGCTGTTCCAGCTGGCGAACAATCGCGGAACCCACCATTCCGCGATGGCCGGCGACAAAAATACGTTGTTTTGTCATTCTCAGGACTCCAGCGCGATGGCAACCTCGTAGCCGTGAGACTTAAGCAGGGAGTGTTTTTTCGCTGCTTCAAGATCTTTAGCTACCATCTCGGACACCATCTCCTGCAGCGTGGTTTCTGGCTTCCAGCCCAGGGTTTCGTGCGCTTTGGTTGGGTCGCCCAGCAGGGTTTCCACTTCCGCAGGACGGAAGTAGCGCGGGTCAACCTGCACGATCACGTCGCCCGGCTTCACGCCCGGCGCGTCATGGCCGGTGACGGAGACCACGATGCCCTTCTCTTCCACGCCGGTGCCTTAGAAGCGCAGCTTGATGCCCAGTTGCGCGGCGGCCATCTCAACGAACTGACGCACGGAGTACTGCACGCCGGTGGCAATCACGAAGTCTTCCGGTTTGTCCTGCTGCAGCATCATCCACTGCATTTTCACGTAGTCTTTCGCATGGCCCCAGTCGCGCAGGGAGTCCATGTTGCCGAGGTGCAGGCAGGATTCGAGACCCTGAGCAATGTTGGCGATCGCGCGGGTGATTTTGCGGGTCACGAAGGTTTCGCCGCGGCGCGGGGATTCGTGGTTGAACAGAATGCCGTTGCAGGCGTACATGCCGTAGGATTCGCGGTAGTTCACGGTGATCCAGTAGGCGTACAGTTTGGCGACCGCATACGGAGAGCGCGGGTAGAACGGCGTGGTCTCTTTCTGTGGGATTTCCTGCACCAGGCCGTACAGCTCGGAGGTGGACGCCTGGTAGAAACGGGTTTTCTTCTCAAGGCCGAGGAAACGAATCGCTTCCAGCAGGCGCAGGGTGCCCATCGCGTCAACGTCGGCGGTGTACTCCGGGGATTCGAAGGAGACCGCAACGTGGCTCATGGCGCCCAGGTTGTACACTTCATCCGGCTGCACTTCCTGCAGGATACGGGTCAGGTTGGACGTATCGGTCAGGTCGCCGTAGTGCAGGTGGAATTTCGGGTTAGCCGCGTGCGGATCCTGGTAGATATGATCGACGCGCTCGGTGTTGAACGAGGAAGCACGACGCTTAATACCGTGTACTTCATACCCTTTTTCCAGCAGCAGTTCTGCCAGGTAAGAACCATCCTGTCCGGTAACGCCGGTGATGAGAGCGACTTTAGACATGTTTATATTCCTCTGTACTTATCAAAGTTTTTCAGTTTCAACGCGTTCGCGTATCACCACTGCGGGGTTGCCCCGGCAAATTTTATTTGCCGGAAGCGATTTAAAAACGCTGCTGCGGGCACCAATAACCGTGCCGTCGCCAACGGTGACGCCCGGTGCAACAAACACATCGGTCGCCAGCCAGCATTTATCACCGATCGCAATGGGCGAAGCGGTAATATCAAAATGCGGGCTCATAAAATCGTGGCTGCCGGTGCACAAATAACACTTCTGTGAAACCACCGAATTTGCGCCAATCGTAATCTCGCCAAGGGTATATAACACCGCGTCATCCCCGACCCAGGCGTAATCCCCGAGCGTTAATTTCCAGGGATAGGTAATTTTTACCGAGGGACGAATGACTACGTTTTTTCCTATTTTTGCGCCAAACAGGCGCAATAAAAATGCGCGCCAGCGGTACAATATTTGCGGCGACCAGGCAAATAACGTCGCCTGAACTGCCCACCACAGCTGCACCTTAATACCGTTCCCACCGCGAAAGCCTTTTGGCACGGTGAATCCTTTAAGTTCCTGCATACCCTTTCCTTATATTTCAGGCTTTGTTATATAAGGCTTTCGCTTTACCCGTCGTTTTCAGACGTAAGAAATAAGATAATTCCGCCCAGAAGCCCGGCACGCGTAATATTTTCCGCTGCACGTTTTTTGCGTCCTGACACAATTCCAGATTATTCGAGGTTGACACCCCGCCCATGGAAAATTCAGAGACCAGCCCTTTAATTCGACGGAACGGATAGCCCGCTTTATACAGGCTGGCGGTCAGCGCATAGTCTGAAGAGACTTTATACTGTAAATCGTACGGCTGTTTTTTCAGGCCGCTGACCGGAAAGAAAATGGCCTGATGGCTCGCCGGCAGGCTGTGGTAGATATACCAGCCCGGCTTTGCGCTGCGCAGGACCTTATTTCCGTCACCAAAATCGAGCAGCGCATCGCCGATGAACATCGCCTCTTCTTTCTGGCGAGCCAGCTGGCGGGCAAACAGCGCCACGTCATCATGAAACACGTCGCCGGAATTAAGGAATATGGCATAGCGCCCCTGCGCCATGGCAATGCCTTTGTTCATCGCATCGTAGATGCCTTTATCTTTCTCGCTGATGTAACGTAAGTTGAACTCGCCGTTGAGTTTTTCCAAAAACTCCGCCGTGCCGTCGTTCGAACCGCCGTCGACCACAATCCACTCAAAGGTGAGGCTCGGGTCGCGCGCCAGGTTGCGCAGCGAGCGCCAGGTTTTTACCACACCTTCGTGGTTGCGAAAGGCGACGGTAATGACACTCAGAAACATAAATCACCTCATTTCGTCATACGCGCGTAATATTGAGCGCCTTGCGCAAAATAAACGGACATACAATTAAGAATGCATATTCCGGGCTAAATATTGACCCGGTAAAAAACAGCGACACCGGCGTAAAAAGATAAAGCTGCACGCGAAAGTTTTGGTTATCACCAAACGCGTTGAGCGTCATTTTGAAAACTTTAAACAAATACCACAGCGTCAACAGTACGGCGAACCACGAAAAATAGATAATTAACAGATAGAGACCATTGTCTATGGTTTTACCGACATCCGCACCGTTAAAGATTCCGAATGATGCGACATATTCATAAAGTGAGCCAAATCTTACTACGCCATCAATATGGGTTAAGGAATAACCCACCATCACCAGTGGACCAATGATGCGATAATAAGAGGATGAGCCTTCGGTTCCCAAATCGCCCAAGCGTTCAGAGATGTACGGGAAAGCAAAGACTATGCCCACCATAAATACCGACAGGGAGATAATCGCCAGCGGCAGTTTTTTCTTTATGGCATCTTTGTTCAGATACTGGAACGCCCACTCAAGCAGGTAAAACAGGATAAACGTCATTACCCCTGAGAACGATCCTGACAGAACAATTCCTGCAAGAATCATAGCATCGGTCTTGGGGGTTTTGATACCAAACTGTTTGATGCTGAGCCAAATTGAGATTAACGCCAGAGCAAAGAAAGCCGGTTCAAAATAGAGCGCGGTGGTGCGTTTCCCACCAAACTTAATGAAGTTCAGAACATAGCTGTTACTGTAAATGAGATATTTCGAAATCATTTCCATCAGGCTACTGCCGCCCGTCAAAATAATTTGCGCCATCTCCATTGCAGCAAGCATAACAATTAGCCCGACGACAATATAAAAGAACCTGAGGATTTTCCTATAATTGTGCGGAGAAATAGTTTTAAAGCGAATACTCCACACCATGCCAATAATAATGACGATATAGACAAACAGCATGGTGGAGGTCACGTACTTACTGGCGTCCAGCGACTGGCCAAAGATGTAGTTAAACGCCGTCAGGCCAAAACCCAGCCCCAGGGCAATCATCAGCTTCTTGAGATTAATTTTGTCGACATAGAGCAGCAGCAAAACGGGCAAGAAGGTGACGATGGTGATCGGGAAGCTTTCGCCAAGCTGGGCAATTTTGACGTTGACCAGCAGGTAGATCAGCGGCAGCAGCAGATAACTACAGATTCTGATAGAACGAGACATACTCCTCCAGCATCTGTTGTCCACTGTAGGCCTTGCGGCTGCGGTTGCGGAACGATTCCAGGTCAGTGCCGAAAACGGCCTGCGCAATGTCCGCCTTTGGCAGCTGCACCAGGGGCAGAACCTCATTCTCGCTGAACGTCTTTCCGCCCGACTTTTCCAGCACCTCGCGCGCGGCGTCGCTGTGGGTAGCAATCACCGGCACGCCGATGGAGAGCGCTTCGCACAGGATCAGCGGGTAGTTGTCCACGCGGGAGCTAAAGACCAGCGCATCCATTCCGTTCAGGGCGCTCATCAGCCTGCGCTTGTCGGTTTCGAACCCGTGGTTGACCACGTTGGCCCCTTCGAACGGGGAGAATTTGCCGAACGTGTGAAGCTCTATCTTGTCGCCGAGCGCCATCATATCGCGCACCAGCTGCTGGTTGGTTTTGCCGTCATAGCGCAGATCGTGGGCGACGACCGCAATCTTCGGCCTGCCCGGCGTGGCGGCGACCGGCGTCAGTTCCGCCAGGATCTCTTCCGTCGCCACGTCGATACCGTTGTTGATGATTTTGCAGCGCCCTGCCCCGTACAGGCTGTTAAACGCATCCGCCACGTGCTGGCTCGGAGAGATAAAGGTGCAGCCGAGCGCGAGCATGTCGCGGAACAGCTGACGCTTGCCGGCCACCAGCCGGTGCGCGCGGTCTACTTTTACCGGCGGATAGTTGCTAAGCGTTGGGCATTTCTGGCAGTCGTTTTTCCAGCCCTCGCAGCCGTCAGTAAAGGCGCAGCGCCCGGTGACGCTCCAGTGGTCGTGCAGCGTCCAGACGAAACGGGTTTCCGGCCTGTGCGCCAGCACGTTCTCGCAAAATGCCACCACCTCTTCGAGGTTGAGCCAGTAGCTGTGCAGAACGTGAAAATGCAGCACCACCGGGCCGGGAGCGCGCGTCACGGTGCGGTACAGATTGTTCAGGTTGCCAAACAGATCGCGGTTGAACAGGCGAAACAGGGCGATGTTAGCGATCGACGTCAGGCGCGGAGTCTGCTTCAGCACCTGGGGGTAGTTATCATGGCTGACGCTCTTCTTGCCGCCTTTGCCGTAGCCGTAAATAAAGCGCGACTGAAGCCCTTTTTGCAGCGCGCGCTGATGCAGATCCAGCGCCACGCCTGCCGCTCCGCCCTCTGCGAGGCGTACGTTAAATTGCAGAATGTTCATTTCATCACCTTCACGCGGGCTTTCTCGCCCACCACCAGCGCGTTGTCCGGAATGCTGTCCAGCACCACGCTGCCTGCGCCAATCGTCACGTTGTTCCCAACGGTGATGTCACCAATCATCACCACGTTCGCGCCCAGCTCGACGTTGTTACCAATCACCGGGCAGGCCAGGCTGTCCGGCCCGCGGTTGCCGATAGTCACGGCATGGCGAATGGTGAAATCATCACCCGCGACGACGAACTTGTTGATCACCACGGCGTACCCGTGGTGAATGGTGAAGCGGCGGCCGATGGTGGCCGCGGCCTGAATTTCATAGCCGAAAAAGCATTCGGTGATGATGCGGTACAGCACCAGCACCGGTGCCGCCCAGATGTTGTTGAGCACGTTTTTCTTACGCCACACCGAGCAGAAGTGCGCGATGCGGTACGCCAGAACCATGCAGCACGGGCGCAGGCTCCAGCCGTTTGCGCGACAATCTTCCAGAAACATTATTTCCCCCGAAGCCCGTCAGCCAGGCGCTTGCCGTTACGTACCGACAGCAGCGTAAATAGCGTGCGCCAGTTCATGCGCTTGTTGCGGATCTGATACAGGGTAAAGAGCTGATACTTCCGGCTGGCACGGTCGAACTTATCCTTGTGCTTGCGGTAAAAGTGGAAATACCCCGAGAACTTTTTCGGCGAGGAGGTGATCTGCATCTCCCCGTGGTTGATGTGCAGAATTTGCGTCGCCTCTTCCACTTTCCAGGGTTCGCCGTACTCCACCACCATCCGCAGGAAGATGTCGTAATCCTGCGCGGCCTTCAGCTCGGTATCGAACAGACACTCTTTGAACCGCCATGCCCAGGTAAAGACCTGATTGCCGATGATGTTGCGTTTGTAGAACAGGTGGCGCGAGTACGGTGATTTCGGGTACAGCGGCAGGCTGGCCGGCTGCGAGTAGACTTCGCCCTGGCAGACATAGTCGTTGGCGTACAGGAACGCGTGCGTCACCAGCTGCGCCTTGTGCGACAGGAAGACCGACAGGCGGTTTGGCGTCCACTCGTCGTCGTCGTCAATGCCGGTCAGATACTGTCCTTTCGCCTGCATAATCGCCTGGTTGCGCACCGCGCACGCCCCGGAGTTGATCGGGTTATGGGTATACACCACCCGCGGGTCGTTAAGATCGTCGACGAATTTCTGCAGCTGTTCATAAGAGGAGGAGCAGTCATCAACGACGATCAGCTCCCA
>CAMKZP010000217.1 GCA_946477805.1 uncultured Enterobacter sp. | reverse complement strand
GTTTATCACTGCGCCCGTCTGGGTGGATGGCACCGTCCAAAACGGCAGGCTCGTTAATGCGCGCCTGAAGCCGAATCCGCACTATCGCCCGCCGCTGAAGTGGGTGTCACTGGATATTGAAACCACCCGCCACGGCGAGCTTTACTGCATCGGCCTTGAAGGCTGCGGGCAGCGGGTTGTCTATATGCTCGGGCCGCCGAATGGCGATGCGTCTACGCTCGATTTTCACCTCGAGTACGTCAGCAGCCGCCCGCAGCTGCTGGAGAAACTGAACCAATGGTTTGCCGATCACGATCCGGACGTGCTCATCGGCTGGAACGTGGTGCAGTTTGACCTGCGCGTCCTGCAAAAACACGCCGAGCGCTACCGCATCCCGCTGATTCTTGGGCGCGGAGGCAGCGAGCTGGAGTGGCGCGAGCACGGTTTTAAAAACGGCGTCTTCTTCGCGCAGGCTAACGGTCGCCTGATCGTTGACGGCATTGAGGCGCTAAAATCTGCCTTCTGGAGCTTCTCCTCTTTCTCACTCGAAGCGGTGTCGCAGGAGCTGCTCGGCGAAGGCAAATCCATCGACAACCCGTGGGACAGAATGGATGAGATTGACCGGCGCTTTAACGAAGACAAACCGGCGCTGGCGGCCTATAACCTGAAAGACTGCGAGCTGGTCACGAAGATTTTCCATAAAACCGAGATCGTGCCCTTTCTGCTGGAACGCGCGACGGTAAATGGCCTGGCGGTCGACAGGCACGGCGGATCGGTGGCCGCGTTCGGCCATCTTTATATCCCCCGCATGCACCGCGCGGGCTACGTCGCGCCTAACCTCGGCGACGTGCCGCCGCAGGCCAGCCCGGGCGGGTACGTAATGGATTCCCGCCCGGGGCTTTATGACTCCGTACTGGTGCTGGACTACAAAAGCCTGTACCCGTCGATCATCCGCACTTTCCTGATTGACCCGGTGGGGCTGGTTGAGGGCATGGCGCAGCCGGATGACGCGCACAGCACGGAAGGCTTCCTGGGGGCACGCTTCTCGCGTGAGAAACACTGCCTGCCGGACATTGTCAGCAGCATCTGGCACGGCCGCGAAGAGGCTAAACGCCAGGGTAACAAGCCGCTTTCGCAGGCGCTGAAGATCATCATGAACGCCTTCTACGGCGTGCTGGGCACCAGCGCCTGCCGCTTCTTCGACCCGCGTCTGGCGTCATCCATCACCATGCGCGGGCACGAGATAATGCGCCAGACCAAAGCGCTGATTGAATCCCGGGGCTATGACGTCATTTATGGCGATACCGATTCCACCTTCGTGTGGCTGAAAGAGGCGCACGCCGAAAACGACGCGGCCCGCATCGGCAAAGAACTGGTGGCTTTTGTGAATGAGTGGTGGAATACCCATTTGCAAAAAGAGCGGTTAACCAGCGCGTTAGAACTGGAATTTGAAACCCATTTTGCCCGCTTCTTAATGCCCACCATTCGCGGGACCGATCAGGGCAGCAAGAAGCGCTACGCCGGGCTGATTCAGGAAGGCGATAAGCAGCGAATGGTCTTTAAAGGGCTGGAGACGGTGCGCACGGACTGGACCCCGCTGGCGCAGCAGTTCCAGCAAACGCTCTACCTGCGGATATTTCGCAATGAGCCCTATCAGGACTACATCCGCGAAACCATCGCCTGCCTGATGGCCGGCGAGCTGGATCACCAGCTGGTGTATCGCAAACGGCTGCGCCGCCCGCTGGCGGAATATCAGCGCAACGTTCCGCCGCACGTGCGCGCCGCGCGTCTGGCGGACGAAGAAAACGTCCGGCGGGGGCGCGCCCAGCAGTATCAAAACCGGGGCAGCATTAAATACGTCTGGACCACCAGCGGCCCGGAGCCGGTTGATTATCAGCAGTCGCCGCTCGACTACGATCACTACCTGACGCGCCAGCTTCAGCCGGTCGCGGAGGGAATTTTGCCCTTCATTAACGATGATTTTGCTACACTAGTGACAGGGCAACTTGGCCTATTTTGACGCGTGACGAAATGGCTGCCATCCAGTACCATAGCGCCCTTTCCATTCCCGGACCCATTTTTCGATGACCGTCTTTTTTGACGGGGTCGAACTATTGCCTGCAATTAAAGATTAGAGCCGAACAACTATGCCTTTTACACTTGGTCAACGCTGGATCAGCGACACAGAAAGCGAACTTGGATTGGGAACCGTCGTGGCGATCGATACGCGTATGGTTACCCTCCTCTTCCCTGCCACCGGTGAAAACCGTCTGTACGCTCGCAATGATTCCCCTGTTACCCGCGTGATGTTCAATCCGGGCGACACCGTGACCAGCCACGACGGCTGGCAGCTCAAGGTTGAAGACGTAAAAGAAGAGAATGGACTGCTCGCCTACATTGGGACGCGTCTGGATACGGACGAAGCCAACGTCATCCTGCGTGAAGTGCTGCTCGACAGCAAGCTGGTGTTCAGCAAGCCGCAGGACCGCCTGTTTGCCGGGCAAATCGACCGCATGGACCGCTTCTCCCTGCGCTATCGCGCGCGTAAGTTCCAGAGCGAACAGTACCGCATGCCGTGGAGCGGCCTGCGCGGCCAACGTACCAGCCTGATCCCGCACCAGCTTAATATCGCCCACGACGTGGGCCGTCGCCACGCGCCTCGCGTGCTGCTGGCCGACGAAGTGGGCCTGGGTAAAACCATCGAAGCGGGTATGATCCTGCACCAGCAGCTGCTCTCAGGCGCTGCAGAGCGCGTGCTGATCGTGGTTCCGGAAACCCTGCAGCACCAGTGGCTGGTTGAGATGCTGCGCCGCTTCAACCTGCGCTTCTCGCTTTTTGACGACGAGCGCTATGCCGAAGCGCAGCACGACGCCGACAACCCGTTCGAGACCGAACAGCTGGTGATCTGCTCTCTGGACTTCGTGCGCCGCAGCAAGCAGCGCCTTGAGCACCTGTGCGACGCCGAGTGGGACATTATGGTCGTCGACGAAGCGCACCACCTGGTCTGGAGCGAGGACGCCCCAAGCCGTGAATATATGGCCATCGAACAGCTTGCCGAGCGCGTGCCCGGCGTTCTGCTGCTGACCGCAACGCCGGAGCAGCTGGGCCTTGAGAGCCACTTTGCCCGTCTGCGCCTGCTCGATCCGAACCGCTTCCACGATTTCGCACAGTTCGTCGAAGAGCAGCAAAACTATCGCCCGGTCGCCGACGCGGTCGCCCTGCTGCTGGCGGGCAACCGTCTGTCTAACGACGAGCTGAACACCCTGAGCGATCTGATTGGCGAGCAGGATATCGAACCGCTGCTGCAGGCTGCCAACAGCGACAGCGACAATGCAGAATCGGCGCGCAAAGAGCTTATCGACATGCTGATGGACCGCCACGGCACCAGCCGCGTGCTGTTCCGTAACACCCGTAACGGCGTGAAAGGCTTCCCGAAACGCGAGCTGCACACCATCAGGCTGCCGCTGCCCACCCAGTACCAGACGGCGATTAAAGTCTCCGGCATTATGGGCGCGCGTAAAAGCGCGGAAGACCGCGCGCGCGATATGCTCTATCCGGAGCAGATTTACCAGGAATTTGAAGGCGATACCGGCACATGGTGGAACTTTGACCCGCGCGTGGAGTGGCTGATGGGCTACCTGACCGCGCACCGTTCCCAGAAGGTGCTGGTGATTTGCGCCAAAGCCGCCACCGCGCTGCAGCTGGAGCAGGTGCTGCGCGAGCGGGAAGGTATTCGCGCTGCCGTGTTCCATGAAGGGATGTCTATCGTTGAGCGCGACCGCGCGGCCGCGTGGTTCGGTGAAGAGGACAGCGGCGCACAGGTTCTGCTGTGCTCCGAAATCGGTTCTGAAGGCCGTAACTTCCAGTTCGCCAGCAACCTGGTGATGTTCGATCTGCCGTTCAACCCGGATCTGCTGGAGCAGCGCATCGGCCGTCTGGACCGTATCGGCCAGGCGCACGATATTCAGATCCATGTTCCGTATCTGGAAAAAACCGCCCAGTCCGTGCTGGTGCGCTGGTTCCACGAGGGTCTGGACGCGTTTGAGCACACCTGCCCAACCGGCCGCGCCATTTACGATCGCGTTCATAGCGACCTGATCGCCTACCTGGCAGCACCGGAAACGACCGACGGTTTCGACGACCTGATCAAATCCTGCCGCGAGCAGCACGACGCGCTGAAGGCCCAGCTGGAACAGGGCCGCGACCGCCTGCTGGAGATCCACTCCAACGGCGGCGAAAAAGCGCAGGCGCTGGCAGAGAGTATTGAAGAGCAGGATGACGACACCAGCCTGATTAGCTTCTCTATGAACCTGTTCGACATCGTCGGCATTAACCAGGACGATCGCGGTGAGAACATGATCGTGCTGACACCGTCCGATCACATGCTGGTTCCGGACTTCCCGGGCCTGCCGGAAGACGGCTGCACCATCACCTTTGAGCGCGACGTCGCGCTGTCACGCGAAGATGCCCAGTTTATTACCTGGGAACACCCGCTGATCCGCAACGGTCTGGATCTGATCCTCTCGGGCGATACCGGCAGCAGCACTATTTCGCTGCTGAAGAACAAGGCGCTGCCGGTCGGTACGCTGCTGGTGGAACTTATCTACGTGGTGGAAGCCCAGGCGCCAAAACAGCTGCAGCTCACCCGCTTCCTGCCGCCAACGCCGGTGCGTCTGCTGCTGGATAAAAACGGCACTAACCTGGCGGGTCAGGTTGAGTTCGAGAGCTTCAACCGCCAGCTGAGCGCGGTGAACCGCCATACCGGCAGCAAGCTGGTCAATGCGGTACAGCAGGACGTACACGCGATCCTTCAGCTCGGCGAAACGCAGATCGAAAATGCGGCCCGCGCGCTGATTGACGCGGCGCGTAGCGAAGCCGACGACAGGCTCTCTGCCGAGCTTTCGCGTCTGGAAGCGTTAAAAGCGGTGAACCCGAACATCCGTGACGATGAGCTGGCTGCGATTGAGAGCAATCGTCAGCAGGTGCTGGAGAGCCTGGATCAGGCGAGCTGGCGTCTGGACGCGCTGCGTCTCATCGTTGTGACGCATCAGTAAGCGGAGCGCAAAATGGTAATGGAGCCCTACAATCCTCCTCTGGATCCCTGGCTGGTCATTCTGTATCAGGATGAGCACATTATGGTGGTTAACAAGCCGAGCGGCCTGTTATCCGTGCCGGGCCGTCTGGAGGAGCACAAAGACAGCGTGATGACGCGTATTCAGCGTGATTATCCGCAGGCCGAGTCTGTCCATCGTCTCGACATGGCCACCAGCGGCGTGATTGTGGTGGCTCTGAACAAAGAGGCGGAGCGCGAGCTGAAGCGCCAGTTCCGCGAGCGTGAGCCAAAAAAACAGTACGTGGCGCGCGTCTGGGGCCATCCGGCACCTGCGGAAGGTCTGGTGGATCTGCCGCTGATATGCGACTGGCCGAACCGGCCAAAGCAGAAGGTGTGCTATGAAACCGGCAAGGCGGCGCAAACCGAGTATGAAGTGCTGGAGTACGTGCCGGATAATACCGCGCGCGTACTGCTGAAGCCGATTACCGGACGCTCGCACCAGCTGCGCGTGCATATGCTGGCCCTGGGCCATCCAATTCTGGGCGACCGTTTCTACGCGCCGCCGGAGGCGCTGGCGCTGGCGCCACGCCTGCAGCTGCACGCGCAGATGCTCACCATTACCCATCCGGTTTTCGGTAATGCGATGACCTTTAAAGCCCCGGTAGACTTCTAAAAAAAGGGCCCGACATCGTCGGGCCCTTTTCTATTTAAAACCTTTCTGCTCTTTTATCAGCTCGTAGGCTTTCTGAATTTCCTGCGCTTTCTGCTTCGCCATTTCCATCATCTCTGGCGGTAAACCTTTCGCCACCAGCTTATCAGGGTGATGTTCGCTCATCAGCTTGCGGTAGGCGCGCTTGATGGTTGTCGCATCATCCGTCGGCTTGACGCCCAGCACGTTACAGGCATCTTCCAGCGTGGGACCACGCTGCGCCTGCTGCCAGCCGCCGCCGGACTGCTGTTGCTGATACCCGCCGCCAAACTGCGCCCCGCCCTGCATCATGCGCAGGAACTGGTCAAACTGCATGCGGGAGATGCCCAGCTCTTCGGCAATGACGTATAAAACGTCGCGCTCGTTGGGGTGCAAAGAACCGTCGGCAAACGCGGCCTGGATTTGGATCTCCAGAAACATCCGAATTAAATCAAAACGTCCGAAGCAGATGCTGCGGAATTGACGCATTTTTTCACGCAGCGGATAGTTATCGGCTTTACCGATACGAAACGCATTTTGCGCCGCCACGCGGGAATCACCGTGGAGATTCATGCGATCCATAAAGACGCTGGCAATCTGAATATCGGCTTCCGTTACGCGCCCTTTAGACTTGGTTAAGTGCCCCATCACCTCAAAGGTGGTGGAGAAAAAGAGTGACTGACGCTCGCGCTGGTTGGCAAACCAGGCCATTTTGCGGCTGCGCGCCTTATCAAACATATGGCCGATAATAAGCCCGAGCACGATCCCCCAGAACCCGCCCCCCATGATGATGGCGAACGCAACGCCGATTATTTTACCCCAATACTGCATATAC
>CAMKZP010000216.1 GCA_946477805.1 uncultured Enterobacter sp. | reverse complement strand
CGAGATTTCTGCCTGTCTCGTGGGCTCGGAGATGTGTATAAGAGACAGGTGTAGCGATTCAGGATGACTGCCGCTTCTTTCGGCTGACCGCCCTGCAGGTAGGCATTCGCCAGGTTAAGCTGCAGCACCGGATTGGTCAGCACATCCTTCGCCCCTTTCAGGCGGTTGATGGCATCGGTCGCTTTTTTCTGTCCCAGATCGATGTCGGTTGAGAGATCGAGATACCACGGGTTATTCGGCTCGGCGGCCAGCAGCGGCTGGATAGCCCTGCGCGCCTCGTCATACCTGCTGGCCTCCATCGCCTGCAGCGCTTGACCGTATTGAGCCGCATTTTTCTCACGCACGTTGCCTTTAGACAGCGTGTCCAGCAGGTCGCTGGTGAGCTGGTTACGCCCGGAGTTGTACATGCCCAGGGTTCTGACCTTCGCCATGTAGAAATCCTGTGAGGACTGTACCACCACCGGACGCATCTGGTTGGCGCGGTTGCGCGCGTCCGACAGGCGGCTTTCCGGCAGCGGGTGCGTCAGCAGTATTTCAGGCGGACGCGAAGAGTAGCGCGCCTGGTCGAGCAGTTTTTCCAGAAAGCTCGGCATAGCCTGCGGATCGAAGCCTGACCGCTGGAGCACCTGGATCCCGATGCGATCCGCTTCCTGTTCGTTTTGCTGGGTGAAGCTGATCATCCCCTGGCGCGTTCCCGCCAGCGTACCGGTCAGCGCCGCCATCCCGGCCTGCGGGCTGGCCATTGCCAGCAGTATGGAGCCCAGCGCGCCGACCCAGGTCAGCGGCGCGTTTCGCTTTTGGTCTTCCATTGCGCGCGCCAGGTGGCGCTGGGTGACGTGTGAAATTTCGTGCGCCATCACCGACGCCAGCTGGCTTTCGTTATCGGAATAGCGGAACAGCGCCGAATGCAGCACCACGTTTCCGCCAAAGAAGGCGAAGGCGTTGATTTCGTCGTTGTTGATTAAATAGAAGTGGAAGGGCGTTTTCACCGAATCGGCGTGCGCCACCAGCCGCATTCCCAGGCCGTTGATGTACTGCACCAGCAGGGGGTCGTTAATCAGCGGCGCGCTGCCGCGCAGCTGGCGAACGTAGAAGTCACCCATTTGCATCTCCTGACCGATGGAGAGCGTGCTTCCGGCTGTGGTACCCATATCCGGCAACGAGTCGGACGAGTCAGCGAAGACCGGTGCAGCCTGACCGACAGTCAGTGCGGCGATAAGTGTTGCAACCAGCGTTTTTCTCAACTGCCTGAACATAACCACTGTCCTGTATTTTGGATGTGTCATTTTGACCGATGAACCTGCGTATCGTTCATCTCCACTGACCTGCGAGTGTAGCCGTGTTGGGGCATGAAGAAAATCCCATTCATCAGGGTTTTGCGAAACGTTACGCTGATATAAAAAGGAAAGTCTTTTTTGTGACAGTTCGCTACAATTCACCGTCTCACTCCCGCCAACCGATTCAGGGAAGGGTTGTATGCTCGAAATGTTAATGCAGTGGTATCGGCGTCGTTTTAGCGACCCGGAGGCCATCGCTTTGTTGGTTATTCTGGTTGCCGGGTTCGGTATTCTGTTCTTCTTTAGCGGCCTGCTGGCTCCGCTGCTGGTGGCGATTGTGCTGGCGTATCTGCTGGAGTGGCCTACGGCGCGTCTGGAGAATATCGGCTGCTCTCGCCGCTGGGCCACCAGCATCGTCCTGGTGCTGTTTGTCGGTATTTTGCTGCTGATGTCCTTTGTGGTGATGCCTGTTGCGTGGCAGCAGGGGATCTACCTGATCCGCGATATGCCGGGCATGCTGAACAAGCTCTCTGATTTTGCCGCTACGCTGCCGCGCCGTTATCCTGCCCTGATGGACGCCGGGATCATTGACGCGATGGCCGAAAATATGCGCGCCCGCATCATGACGATGGGCGACTCGGTGGTGAAATACTCTCTGGCCTCGCTGGTCGGGCTGCTGACGCTGGCGGTTTACCTTGTCCTCGTGCCGCTGATGGTGTTCTTCCTCGTCAAAGATAAAGACCAGATGCTCAACGCCGTCAGGCGCATTCTGCCCCGCAACCGCGGGCTGGCAGGGCAGGTCTGGCAGGAGATGAACCAGCAGATCACCAACTACATTCGCGGCAAAGTGCTGGAGATGATCGTCGTGGGCGTCGCGACCTGGATTGGCTTCGTCATTTTCGGCTTGAACTACTCGCTGCTGCTGGCGGTACTGGTCGGGTTTTCCGTGCTTATTCCGTACATCGGCGCCTTTGTGGTGACCATCCCGGTCGTCGGCGTCGCGCTGTTCCAGTTTGGTCTGGGGACGGAGTTCTGGAGCTGCTTCGCCGTCTACCTGATTATTCAGGGGCTGGACGGTAACCTGCTGGTGCCGGTGCTGTTTTCGGAGGCGGTGAACCTGCATCCGCTGGTCATCATTCTATCGGTGGTGATTTTTGGCGGGCTGTGGGGGTTCTGGGGCGTGTTCTTTGCGATACCGCTGGCGACGCTGATTAAAGCGGTAGTGCACGCATGGCCGGATGTCCCGGCGGTGGAAGAGAAGTAGGGGTAGAGCGGCCTGATGCCCTCACCCCGGCCCTCTCCCACGGGGAGAGGGGGCAAAGACAAAAAACGGCAACAGGGTTGCCGTTTTGCTGTTTATCAGGCGCTCTCTTTCAGCCAGTTCAGCACCACGTCGTGGTGATTGCTGGTTTTGAAATTATCGAACACGTGCTCGACGTTGCCGTCAGCACCAATCAGGAAGCTGATGCGGTGAATACCGTCGTAGGTTTTGCCCATAAAGCTTTTCTCACCCCAGACGCCAAACTGCTCGCAGACCTGGTGGTCTTCGTCGGAAAGCAGCGTGAAGTTCAGGATCTCTTTTTCGGCAAAACGTGACAGCTTTTCTGGCTTGTCGGTGCTGATACCCAGCACTTCAACGCCAGCTTTTTTCAACTCATCCATGTTGTCGCGTAAACCGCAGGCCTGTACGGTACAGCCCGGGGTCATGGCTTTCGGGTAGAAATAGACCAGAACACGCTGTCCCTGGAAGTCGGTCAAATTTACTTGCTCGCCGTCTTGATCCGGTAAGCTAAATTTCGGTGCGATGTCACCGGCTTTCAGTGGGTTCATTACTCAACTCCATCCTGTTCGTGCTGCGAATAATTGACGACGCTTATACTGCCCTGCGCGTGTAATTCTGTACAGAGGGCTTTGAACGCCTGCTCGATTTTTGATGCATCCTGCGAGGCAGGGCTGTGCGCGGTGATTTGGATAAACAGCGTGGGGTTTGCGCTCTCATCACCCGGCTGCGTACGGGAAACCAGCTCAGCAATATTCATCTGATGCGTGTCAAAAAGCGCGGTAAACCGCTCAATCAGATGCGGGGAATCAGGCACTTCAACCTGCACCCAGACGGTGGAAGGCAGTGCCGGACGCGGACGCGCGGTGGTGCGTTTCATCACAATCAATAAATCCAGCTCTGCGCCCTTTAGCGGCAGGGTGGATTCGATAAGCGTAATGGCATTCCATGTCCCGGAAAGCAGCATAATAAACGTGAACTCATCGCCAAGCATAGCCAGACGGCTGTCTTCAATATTACAGTCGCAGCTGCTTACGTGGCGGGTGATGGTGTTCACGATACCCGGCCTGTCAGCACCCAGCGCGGTGATAACCAGGTAATGTTGTGATGAGGTTGTCAAACCTGTTCTTCCTTTGCTTGGTTAAGTCTTCCTAAGGAAAGCATAAAAAAAACATGCATACAACCGCCTGAGAGCCTCAGGTCGCTTGCTTTTATTACAGTTCCAAACGTAACATTGAGGCTCTTGTTCGCACAGAGGATGGCCCATGTTCACGGGAAGTATTGTCGCGCTTGTTACACCGATGGATGAAAAAGGTAATGTCTGCCGGTCAAGCATGAAGAAGCTGATTGATTACCATGTCGCCAATGGAACCTCGGCGATCGTTTCGGTAGGGACTACCGGTGAATCTGCCACGCTGAGCCACGAAGAGCATGGCGACGTGGTCATGCTGACCCTTGAACTGGCTGACGGGCGCATCCCTGTCATCGCAGGAACGGGCGCTAACGCCACCGCAGAAGCTATCAGCCTCACCCAGCGTTTTAACGACAGCGGCATTGTCGGCTGTCTGACGGTTACGCCTTACTACAACCGCCCCACTCAGGAAGGTCTGTTCCAGCATTTCAAAGCTATCGCTGAACATACTGACTTGCCACAAATTCTGTATAATGTGCCGTCCCGTACCGGCTGCGATATGCTGCCGGAAACCGTAGGCCGTCTCTCGAAAGTAAAAAATATTATCGCGATTAAAGAGGCAACAGGGAACTTAAGCCGCGTTCATCAGATCAAAGAGCTGGTTTCAGACGACTTTATCCTGCTGAGCGGCGATGACGCGACCGCGCTGGACTTTATGCAGCTCGGTGGTCATGGCGTGATTTCCGTAACGGCGAACGTTGCGGCTCGCGATATGGCGGAAATGTGCAGGCTGGCGGCGGCCGGTCACTTTGATGACGCTCGCGTGATTAACCAGCGTCTGATGCCATTGCACAATAAATTATTTGTCGAACCCAATCCGATCCCAGTGAAATGGGCCTGTAAGGAGTTGGGACTTGTAGCGACCGACACGCTGCGCCTGCCAATGACACCGATTACCGACCACGGTCGTGACATCGTTGCTGGCGCGCTGAAGCATGCCGGTTTGCTGTAGAGTTTAGGGAGATTTGATGGCTTATTCAGTACAGAAGTCGCGCCTGGCGAAGGTTGCGAGTGTTTCGCTTGTTATGCTGCTCGCTGCCTGTAGTTCAGACTCGCGCTACAAGCGCCAGGTGAGCGGTGATGAATCCTATCTGGATGCCACGCCGCTTGCTGAACTTCACGCACCCGCAGGCATGATCCTGCCGATTCAGAACGGCGATTATAACATCCCCGTGACCAACGGCAGCGGCCTGGTGGGCAAAGCGCTCGATATTCGTCCACCGGCTCAGCCGCTGGCGCTGGTGAGCGGGGCGCGTACCCAGTTCACCGGAGATACGGCGTCACTGCTGGTTGAAAACGGTCGTAACAGCACGCTGTGGCCGCAGGTGGTGAGCGTGATTCAGTCGAAGAACTACACGATTGATAAGCGCGACGACGCCAGCCAGACCTTAACGACGGACTGGATCGAGTGGAACCGTCTGGATGAAGATCAGCAGTACCGTGGGCGTTATCAAGTCTCCGTTAAACCACAGGGTTATCAGCAGGCGGTTACCGTTAAGCTGTTGAACCTTGAGCAGGCGGGTAAACCGGTTGCTGATGCCGGGTCAATGCAGCGCTACAGCACCGAAATGCTGAACGTCATTGCCGCAGGCCTGGATAAGAACGCGAGCGACGCCGCAAACGCCGCGCAGAACCGCAGCGGTTCATCCTTCGACGTGCAGAGCGCCGCAGATGATACCGGCCTGCCAATGCTGGTGGTGCGCGCACCGTTTAACCAGACCTGGCAGCGCCTGCCGGCGACGCTGGAAAAAGTGGGCATGAAGGTGTCCGACAGCACGCGTTCCACGGGTAGCATCACCGCCACCTATAAGCCGCTGTCTGACAGCGCATGGCAGGCGCTGGGCGCAAGCGATCCGCAGCTGGCCTCCGGTGATTACAAAATTCAGGTAGGTGATCTCGATAACCGCAGCAGCCTGCAGTTTATCGATCCGAAAGGTCACACGCTGACCCAGTCGCAGAACGATGCGCTGGTCGCCGTCTTCCAGGCGGCATTCAGCAAATAAACAGGAGGGCTGGTTAATCCAGCCCTTTTTATTTTCGTGCTACGCAAACGTGTGCGTGGCATAATATGCCCAGTTTTGAATACAAATCATCACACCAGGAGTAATGAAGATGCAGAAGCAAGCTGAGTTGTATCGTGGCAAAGCGAAGACCGTATACAGCACGGAAAACCCGGATCTGTTGGTGCTCGAGTTCCGCAATGATACGTCAGCAGGGGATGGCGCGCGCATTGAGCAGTTCGATCGTAAAGGCATGGTGAACAACAAGTTTAACCACTTCATTATGACCAAACTGGCCGAAGCGGGTATCCCGACGCAAATGGAAGCGCTGTTGTCCGATACGGAATGTCTGGTGAAAAAGCTGGATATGGTTCCGGTTGAATGCGTCGTGCGCAACCGCGCTGCAGGCTCCCTGGTGAAGCGTCTGGGCATTGAAGAGGGCATCGAGCTGAACCCGCCTCTGTTCGACCTGTTCCTGAAAAACGACGCGATGCATGACCCGATGGTCAACGAATCTTACTGCGAAACCTTTGGCTGGGTGAGCAAAGAGAACCTGGCGCGCATGCAGGAGCTGACCTACAAAGCGAACGACGTGCTGAAAAAGCTGTTTGACGACGCGGGCCTGATCCTGGTCGACTTCAAGCTGGAGTTCGGCCTGTTCAAAGGCGAAGTGGTGCTGGGCGATGAATTTTCCCCGGACGGCAGCCGCCTGTGGGACAAAGAAACCCTGGATAAAATGGACAAAGACCGTTTCCGTCAGAGCCTGGGTGGCCTGATTGAAGCGTACGAAGCCGTAGCGCACCGTTTAGGCGTTAAGCTCGACTAATC
>CAMKZP010000215.1 GCA_946477805.1 uncultured Enterobacter sp. | reverse complement strand
GCGCTGGACAGCTACCGCTTCGACATCGCTGCGGGCATCCTGTACGAGTTCACCTGGAACCAGTTCTGCGACTGGTACCTGGAGCTGGCGAAGCCGGTAATGAACGGCGGCTCTGAAGCGGAGCTGCGCGGCACGCGCAACACGCTGATTACCGTTCTGGAAGGACTGCTGCGCCTGGCGCACCCGGTCATTCCGTTCATCACCGAAACCATCTGGCAGCGCGTGAAGGTGATTGCAGGCATTAATGCAGACACCATCATGCTGCAGCCGTTCCCGGAATTTGATGCAGCCAAGGTTGATGAAGCGGCATCTGCAGATACCGAGTGGCTGAAACAGGCGATCGTGGCGGTACGTAACATCCGTGCTGAAATGAATATCGCCCCTGGCAAACCGCTGGAGCTGCTGCTGCGCGGCTGCAGCGAGGCTGCCGTTCGTCGCGTCAGCGAGAACAACACCTTCCTGAAAACCATGGCGCGTCTGGAAAGCATCACCGTGCTGCCTGCTGATGACAAAGGTCCGGTTTCCGTGACCAAAATCATCGACGGCGCCGAGCTGCTGATCCCGATGGCAGGCCTGATTGACAAAGACGCCGAGCTGGCCCGTCTGGCGAAAGAAGTGGCGAAAGTCGACGTGGAAATTGGCAAAATCGAAAGCAAGCTGGCTAACGAAGGCTTTGTCGCGCGCGCACCGGAAGCGGTTATCGCCAAAGAGCGTGAACGCCTGGTGGCTTTCGCGGATGCGAAGACCAAGCTAATCGAGCAGCAGGCGGTTATTGCTGCCCTGTAATGCTTTTACCCCTTACGCTTCATGGCGTAAGGGGTTCTCTTCCTGAAAACTCCTCGCTTGCACTCCCTTTTCTGCGATGCTATTAACAGCAGTTGTGTGTTTATTTTTCATGAGTAATGCTATGAGCGTGATTACCCCCGTCGCGACGACGATGCGTCGGATCACTGAACAGGATAACTCGGCCATCGCCGCTGTTATCCGCGCCGTCTCTGCCGAATACGGCCTGACCGCCGACAAAGGCTATACGGTTGCCGACCCGAATCTGGATGAGCTTTACCACCTGTACAGCCAGCCGGGCCATGCCTACTGGGTCATCGAGCAGGACGGTAAGGTTGTGGGCGGCGGCGGCGTGGCGCCGCTCAGCTGCAGCGAGCCGGATATCTGCGAGCTACAGAAAATGTATTTCCTGCCATCCGTACGCGGGCAAGGTCTGGCGAAAAAGCTGGCGCTGATCGCCCTTGAACACGCGCGTACCCAGGGCTTTACACGCTGTTACCTCGAAACGACCGCCTTCCTCAAAGAAGCCATCGGCCTGTATGAACATCTGGGCTTCGAACATATCGACGCGCCGCTGGGCTGTACCGGCCACGTTGATTGCGAAGTCAGAATGCTGAAAAGTCTGTAAATTTCGTTCCTGCCCTCTTCTGTTAAGCGACTGTAAACTGAATGCTCTACACTCTCAGTTCACACCATAACGGGGGAAAAACGATGTCGAAGATAAAAAGCTACGCCGCACCGCAGGCGGGTGCAGAACTTGAGCTGTACGAGTACGATGCGGGCGACCTAAAAGCAGAAGACGTCGAGGTGCAGGTGGATTACTGCGGGATCTGCCACTCGGATCTCTCAATGATCGACAACGAATGGGGCTTCTCCAGCTATCCGCTGGTTGCCGGACACGAAGTTATTGGTCGCGTCGTGGCGCTCGGTAGCGCCGCGCAGGACAAGGGGCTGAAGGTCGGCCAGCGCGTGGGCATCGGCTGGACGGCACGCAGCTGCGGCCACTGCGACGCCTGTATCAGCGGGAACCAGATCAACTGCCTCGAAGGCGCTACGCCAACCATTCTGAACAAGGGCGGTTTTGCCGATAAGCTGCGCGCCGACTGGCAATGGGTGATCCCGCTGCCGGACAGCATTGATATCGAATCCGCTGGGCCGCTGCTGTGCGGGGGCATCACCGTCTTTAAACCGCTGCTGATGCACCACGTCACCGCCACCAGCCGCGTAGGGGTAATCGGTATTGGCGGCCTGGGCCATATCGCCATCAAGCTGCTGCACGCGATGGGCTGCGAAGTCACGGCGTTTAGCTCGAACCCGGCGAAAGAGAAAGAAGTGCTGGCGATGGGTGCGGATAAAGTGGTGAACAGTCGCGATCCTCAAGCGCTGAAAGCTCATGCGGGTCAGTTTGATCTGATCATCAACACCGTAAACGTCGATCTCGACTGGCAGCCGTACTTTGAAGCGCTGGCCCACGGCGGTAACTTCCATACCGTCGGCGCAGTGCTGAAGCCGCTGCCGGTTCCGGCGTTCACCCTCATTGGCGGTGACCGCAGCGTATCCGGCTCTGCGACCGGTACGCCATATGAACTGCGCAAGCTGATGAAGTTTGCCGGGCGCACCAAAGTGGCACCCACCACCGAGCTGTACCCGATGTCGAAGATCAACGAAGCCATTCAGCACGTGCGTGACGGGAAAGCCCGCTACCGCGTGGTATTGAAAGCGGATTTCTGATGTGACATTGCCGGGTGGCGGCTTCGCCTTACCCGGCACGCATCCGGTTTTATCAGCCCGGTAAGCGCAGCGCCACCGGGCGATTTTCCCCTACTTCACCAGTGCCGAAAACACTTCTGCCACCGCCGCCGCCCCGGGATCCATGACCCCATCAAGATTCTCTTTATTGACGTACGACGAGCGCCCCGCGCCCGCTTTCGCCATCTTCGCCGTTGCCTCAGCCCCTTGCCGTGCCGCCTGTGCAGCGGCCTGAAGATCCCCTTTCTGCAAGGCCTCAAGCGCCGGTTGCAGTGCGTCGATCAGCGTGCGGTCGCCGAGATCGGCCCCGCCGTACTGCTTCATCTGCGCCAGCCCGCTGAGTAACGCCTCCGGCAGCGTTTGCCCGTCATGGAGTTTTTGCCCGGCAGCGGTGAAGAAGATCGACATCAGCACTCCGCTCGATCCGCCCATCACCGTGGCCAGCCGCTCGCCCACCAGCAATAGCAGCGTCGATACATTATCAAGCGGGAGCTTCTGCTCCTGCAGGCGCTGCGCAATATCCCGCGCGCCTTGCGCAAAGGTGGAGCCGGTATCGCCGTCACCCACTTTCGCATCCAGCGCGTTCAGGCGATTTTCCAGCTGAATCAGCGTTTCGGTTACCGAAGAGACAAACGCTTTCACCTGCGGATTGTTCGATGGAGTGAACTCCACCCGATCCTGAATAGCGCTATGCGCAACGGTACGCAGCGGTGCAAACGCCACGGGTTTTTGCCAGCCCAGCGTCTCAACCTCAGCATGTAGCGCTTTTTCGAAGAGATCGTTCAGCTTTAGCAGGGTAAGCGAAAAGCCCTTCATATCCAAAGCGCTCACCAGTGGTGCCGGGCCGATGAGATACGCGATGTTCTCTTTCAGGGCCGAATGCGCCAGCTCTTTGGTGAGTAACGCCATTTCCAGCGCGGAGACCCCGCCGAGGTTGTTAATCAGCACCGCAAAGCGCCCCTCGCCCGCCTGCGTCTTAAGCGGCGCGACCAGGGTATCAATAATCTCTTTGCTGTTTTGCGTATCCACGACGGAGGCACCCGGCTCACCGTGAATGCCCAGCCCCAGCTCGACGTGTCCTTGCCTGATTCGCCCCTCTTTATCATCGCTGCCCGGCAGGTTGCAGGTTTGCATCGCTACCCCCAGGCTCCAGAGGTTATCGCAGGCCTGTTGCGCAATATCCCGCACTTCGGTGAGTGATTTCCCCTGCTCTGCCGCGTAGCCCGCAATTTTATGCACCAGCGCGGTACCGGCGATGCCGCGCGGCTGCTTGTTCTCCGGCAGAGCGATATCGTCCGCGACAATCACCATCTCGACCTTCAGCCCGTAGCGTTTCGCCCTTTCAGCCGCCAGGCCGAAGTTCAGGCGGTCACCGGTGTAGTTTTTCACAATCAGCAGGCAGCCGCGATCCCCCGTCACCGCCACAATGGCATTCAGTACCGCATCCACGCTCGGGGAGGCAAACAGATCGCCACATACCGCTGCCGTGAGCATCCCTTTGCCAACAAAGCCAGCGTGCGCCGGTTCGTGGCCGGAACCCCCACCGGAAATAACCGCCACGCGGCTTTTATCCCAGTCGCCGCGTGCCACCACGCGGATGGCCGGATCGATATCAAGCTTAACGAGATTACCGTGCGGCGCAGAGAGGAGTATGCCTTCAATGGCATCATTAACAAGCTGTTTGCGATCGTTAAAAAAGAATCTGGACATAGTTTCCCAAAATTTTGTCTACCGTATGCAAAAGCATAGTCCGCACTGGATAATGCGCCGCAAAGTGAGGAATTTACGCAGACATTTCGCCGTCAGGTTGCCTATACTCCACCCAGGACTACGAGAGGACGCGCATCATGAGTACACCGCTGTTAATCGCCAGGACGCTGGAAAAAGAGCTGTTTTTACTGCCCGCAATGGCGAACCGTCATGGCCTCATCACGGGCGCCACCGGAACCGGTAAAACCGTCACCCTGCAAAAGCTGGCTGAATCCCTCTCCGGGATTGGCGTACCGGTCTTTATGGCCGATGTGAAAGGCGATTTAACCGGCGTGGCTCAGGAAGGCGCGGCCTCAGAAAAACTGCTCGATCGGCTGAAGAACATTGGCATTACGGACTGGACGCCGCACAGCAACCCGGTAGTGGTGTGGGATATCTTCGGTGAAAAAGGGCACCCGGTGCGAGCGACCGTATCTGACCTGGGTCCCCTTCTCCTCGCCCGTTTACTCAACCTCAACGACGTGCAGTCCGGCGTGCTGAACATCATCTTCCGGATTGCCGACGACCAGGGGCTGCTGCTGCTCGATTTCAAAGATCTGCGCGCTATTACGCAATACATCGGTGATAACGCTAAATCCTTCCAGAACCAGTACGGCAATATCAGCAGCGCCTCGGTGGGAGCCATTCAGCGTGGGCTGCTGACGCTGGAACAACAGGGAGCCGAGCACTTCTTCGGCGAGCCGATGCTGGATATCAAAGACTGGATGCGCACCGACAGCAGCGGTAAAGGCATCATCAATATCCTGAGTTCAGAGAAGCTCTACCAGATGCCGAAGCTCTACGCCGCCAGCCTGCTGTGGATGCTTTCTGAACTCTACGAGCAGCTGCCCGAGGCGGGCGATCTCGAAAAACCCAAACTGGTGTTCTTCTTTGACGAAGCGCATCTGCTGTTTAACGACGCGCCGCAGGTGCTGCTGGACAAAATTGAACAGGTCATTCGCCTGATCCGCTCCAAAGGCGTTGGCGTCTGGTTTGTGTCACAGAATCCGTCGGATATACCCGATAACGTGCTGGGCCAGCTTGGTAACCGCGTGCAGCATGCCCTGCGCGCCTTTACGCCGAAAGACCAGAAGGCAGTAAAAGCCGCCGCGCAAACCATGCGCGCCAACCCGGCTTTTGACACCGAAGCGGCCATTCAGGCGCTGGGAACTGGTGAAGCGCTCATCTCCTTCCTGGACGCCAAAGGCAGCCCCTCCATCGTGGAGCGCGCAATGGTGATAGCCCCCTGCTCGCGCATGGGGCCGGTAACGGACGATGAACGCAACGGCCTGATCAACCACTCTCCGGTTTATGGAAAGTATGAAGACGAGGTGGACCGGGAGTCAGCGTTTGAGATGCTGCAGAAAGGCGTACAGGCGACAACGGAGGCGCAGGGTGCGCCAGCCGCTAAAGGTCAGTCTGTTGCCGTGGATGACGGTATTCTCGGTGGATTAAAAGATATCCTGTTCGGCACCACCGGGCCGCGCGGCGGTAAACGCGACGGCGTGGTGCAAACCATGGCGAAAAGCGCGGCGCGACAGGTCACCAGCCAGATTGTGCGCGGCATGCTGGGGAGCCTGTTAGGCGGTCGTCGCCGGTAGGCGGGGAACCCACGGGCGGCCCAGCGCCGAACCCTGCACGCCGTTTTCCTGAAGATAGCGGTCTATTTCCACCATCCCCGTCCAGCGGTTCTCACACCACAGCGGTGCCAGAAGCGTTGGGCGGCGCGCGCTGGCGGAGATGCGATGGTAGATAACCTCCGGCGGCGTGTGGCGGATCATCTCTCCCGCCGTGATCGTATATTCGTCAAGCCCGATGCCATCTAACCGCCCCGCCTCCCAGGCTTTCGCCATAATACTGCCTTTGACTATGTGCAGCGGGTGGAGCTTGATGCCGTCCACGCCGGTTTCCACCACCCTTTCCAGCGTCTCCAGCCCGTGCTGCTGCCCTTCTCCCGGCAAGCCAACAATCAAATGCGAACAGACTTTCAGCCCGCGCTCCCGGGCGAGGCGCGCGGTGCGCTGGTAGCAGGCAAAATCATGCCCGCGGTTAATGCGGTGCAGGGTTTTGTCATGCGCGGTTTGCAGGCCAAGCTCCAGCCAGATCTCGTAACCCTGTTCTTTATACTCGCTAAGCAGATCCAGCACAGCCTCCGGCACGCAGTCCGGGCGCGTGCCGACGCACAGGCCAACGATATTGGCCTGAGAAACCGCCTGCTGGTACATGGAACGCAGCACCTGCACCTCCGCCCACGTGCTGGTGTAGGCCTGGAAATAGGCCAGATACTGCTTTGCGCCTGTCTCTTATACACATCTCCGA
>CAMKZP010000214.1 GCA_946477805.1 uncultured Enterobacter sp. | reverse complement strand
CCTTCTGTTTTGTGCGTTACCCGCGCCGCTGGCGTGGGCTGCGCCCGCTCAGCGGTCTTTCTCTGACTGGCAGGTCACCTGCAACAACCAGAATTTTTGCGTTGCGCGCAATACCGGAGAACACCTTGGTCTGGTCATGAGCCTGAGCCGCAGCGCCGGGGCGAAAACGGATGCCACCCTGCGGATCGACCTGGGCGGGCTCAATAACCCTCCGGTGAAGGAGCCTGGCATCGCCCCCAGGCTGCTGCTGGACAACGTGCCGGTGAAACTCGAACCGCACCGCTGGCAGTTAACCCCCTGGCACCTGAAGAGTGACGATGCCGCTACCATCACCGCGTTTTTGAAAAATATTCAGGAAGGCCGCGCCCTGACCCTGCGCGGAGGACGGCAGGTCATCTCGCTCGACGGCCTGAAGGCTGCCCTGCTGTTTATTGACGCTCAGCAAAAGCGCGTCGGAAGTGAAACCGCCTGGATCAAAAAAGGGGACAGCCCGCCGCTGAGCGTGCCGCCTGCGCCCGCGCTTAAAGAGGTGGCGGTGGTCAACCCGACGCCGACGCCGTTAACGCATGATGAGCTGAACGATCTGCTGGATTACGGCACCTGGCGCATGAACAACAGCCAGTGCTCGCTCGACCCGAGCCGCCGGGAAGTGCGCGTCACCGCCTTAACCGACGACAAAGCGCTGCTGATCGTCAGCTGTGAGGCGGGGGCGTACAACACCGTCGATCTGGCGTGGGTGGTGTCGCGCAAAAAGCCCTTTGCTGCCCGCAGCGTCAGGCTGCGTCTGCCGTTTACCCCGTCCAGCGACAGCAGCGAGATGGAGCTGATGAACGCCAGATTTGATGAGAAAGCGCGAGAGCTAACCACCCTTGCGCTGGGGCGCGGGTTGGGGGACTGTGGCATCCAGACCCGCTGGCGTTTTGACGGCCAGCGTTTCCGTCTGGTGCGTTACGCAGAAGAGCCAAGCTGCGATGGCTGGAACGGGCCAGATGCCTGGCCCACGCTGTGGATCACGCGGTAGCTTTTCGCCGCCCGGCAAAAGCACTACATCACGCTCAGCGCCTTCTCAACCACATTCTCAACGGTGAAGCCAAAATACGGGAACAGCTTGTCGGCAGGCGCCGATTCACCGTAGCCGCGCATCCCGACAATCGCCCCTTTCAGCCCGACATATTTGTACCAGTAGTCGGCGATCCCGGCTTCCACCGCCACGCGCGCCGCGACGTTAGAAGGCAGAACCGACTCACGGTACGCCTCGTCCTGCGCGTCGAAGATATCCGTTGAGGGCAGGGAAACCACCCGCACGGCGCGGCCTTCGGCAGCCAGCTTCTCTGCTGCCTTGACGGTAATCTCGATTTCGGAGCCGGTCGCAATCAGGATCACGTCCGGCTTGCCACCGCTGTCCTTCAGGATATACCCGCCGCGGGCGATATTTTTAACCTGCTCCGGCGTGCGCTCAATCTGCGCCAGATTTTGACGCGACAGGATCAGCGCCGTCGGGCCGGTATGGCGTTCCACCGCCAGCTTCCAGCCGACCGCGGCTTCTACCTGATCGCACGGACGCCAGGTGCTGAAGTTGGGCGTCAGGCGCAGGCTTGCCAGCTGCTCGACGGCCTGGTGCGTAGGACCATCTTCTCCCAGCCCGATGGAGTCATGGGTATAGACCATGATCTGCCGGGCCTTCATCAGCGCCGCCATGCGCGCCGCGTTGCGGGCGTACTCGACAAACATCAGGAAGGTGGCGGTGTAGGGAACAAAGCCGCCGTGATGGGCGATGCCGTTGGCAATCGCGGTCATCCCGAACTCACGCACGCCGTAGTGAATATAGTTCCCGGCGATATTCTCTTTCAGCGATGTCGAACCGGACCAGATCGTCAGGTTGCTGGGAGCCAGATCCGCCGAGCCGCCCAGCAGTTCGGGCAGGATGGGCCCGATGGCGTTCAGCGTGTTTTGCGACGCCTTGCGGGTGGCAATTTTCGCCGGATTAGACTGCAGGTTTTCAATCAGCGCCTGAGTTTTTTCCTCCCAGTCCTCCGGAAGCCCCCCACTCATGCGCCGGGTAAACTCGGCGGCCAGCTCGGGGTGTGCTTTTTTATACGCGGCAAACTTCTCATTCCACGACTGCTGCGCTTTTTCACCGGCTTCACGGGCATCCCAGGCTTTGTAGATCTCTTTCGGGATCTCAAATGCCGGATGCTTCCAGCCCAGCTTTTGCCGGGTCAGCGCCACTTCCTCTTCACCCAGCGCCGCGCCGTGCGACTCTTCTTTACCCGCTTTGTTCGGCGAGCCGAAGCCAATGGTGGTGCGGCAGATGATCAGGGAAGGTTTGTCCTTCACGCTCTGCGCTTCCTGAATCGCTTTTTTCACCGCCTCAGGATCGTGCCCGTCAATTTCGTGCACCACGTGCCAGTGATAGGCCTCGAAGCGTTTTGCCGTGTCGTCGGTAAACCAGCCTTCGGTTTCCCCGTCGATGGAAATGCCGTTGTGATCGTAAAAACCGATGAGCTTGCCCAGCCCCAGCGTGCCCGCCAGCGAGCAGACCTCGTGGGAGATCCCCTCCATCAGGCAGCCGTCACCCATAAATACGTAGGTGTAATGGTCGACGATCTCGTGGTCCGGCTGGTTAAACTGCGCGGCCAGCGTGCGCTCGGCAATCGCCAGCCCGACGGCGTTCGCCAGCCCCTGGCCCAGCGGGCCGGTGGTGGTTTCCACGCCGGGCGTGTAGCCGATCTCCGGGTGGCCCGGCGTTTTGGAGTGCAGCTGGCGGAAGTTTTTTAGCTCGGACAGCGGTAGAGCGTAGCCGGAGAGATACAGCAGGCTGTAGAGCAGCATCGAGGCGTGACCGTTAGAGAGAATAAAGCGGTCGCGGTCGTACCAGGTCGGGTCGGTCGGGTTATGTTTCAGGAAATCGTTCCACAGCACTTCGGCAATGTCTGCCATGCCCATGGGGGCCCCAGGGTGGCCGGAATTGGCTTTTTGCACGGCATCCATGCTGAGGGCGCGAATGGCGTTGGCGAGCTCTTTACGGGACATAGTTCACTCCATGGCAAGGTTAAAGTTTGGCGGCAAGAAGGTCTTCAAGTTTGCGCTGGTCAACGGCGAACTGGCGGATGCCGTCCGCGAGTTTCTCAACGGCCATCGCGTCCTGATTGTGCTCCCAGCGGAACTCCGCTTCCGTCATGGCTTTGGGTTTTGGCAATACGGTGGACGTTGGCACCAGCTTGCGTACGACCGTCTCTTCGCTCTCCTGCAGCTTTTTCAGCAGTTCGGGAGAGATGGTCAGGCGGTCGCAGCCGGTGAGCGCGAGGATCTGCTCGGTGCGGCGGAAGCTGGCCCCCATGACGATGGTTTCGTAGCGGTGCTGCTTATAGTAGTCGTAGATATTGCGAACCGATTTCACGCCCGGGTCTTCCTCCACCACGTAAGGTTCCATCGGCTGTTTTGCCTGATACCAGTCGTAGATGCGCCCGACGAAAGGTGAGACGAGGAACACGCCCGCTTCCGCGCAGGCGCGCGCCTGGGCGAACGAGAACAGCAGCGTCAGGTTGCAGTGGATCCCCTCTTTTTCGAGCACCTCGGCGGCGCGAATGCCCTCCCAGGTGGACGCCAGCTTGATCAGAATGCGCGATTTATCGATTCCCTGCTCCTGGTACAGCTCCACCAGGCGGCGGGCTTTACTGATGCTCTTTTCCTGGTCGAATGAGAGGCGGGCGTCGACTTCGGTTGAGACGCGCCCCGGGATACTTTTAAGAATTTCCGCACCGATATTGACCGCCAGCTTGTCGCTGGCCTCGGCGACCTGCTGCTCCTGCGTCTTACCGCGCTGCTTGCCGTAGGCAAGGGCGTCATCGATCAGATGACTAAAATGGCTGAGCCCGGCCGCCTTCAGCAGCAGCGACGGGTTAGTGGTCGCATCCTCGGGCTGATAGTGCCGAATGGACTCGATATCGCCGCTGTCGGCGACCACGGTAGTGAATTGTTTGATGCCGTCTAGCTGGTTCATAAATAATTACTCCTTGGAAATAAAAGAGTTAGTCGAGTGCGTTAGTTCACACTTCTGCGAAAATCATGATGGACTTAACAAAAAAGCATAGCAGACGGGGGAGGCATTGCTTTCTGAGACGGGTAACATGGTTGTTATAAATTGATAACAATTTTTGCTCTGCAATGGTGAGAGTTTGGCAGCCTTCAAAGTTTAGACGGCCGCCTGAGGCGATACTAGGCGGCACTCCAGGGTGTGCAGAGGAACGTCAACATCACCCTTTTTGACCGATACGCGAAAGGAATAACAAGATGGATGATCAGTTAAAACAAAGTGCCCTCGATTTTCACGAGTTTCCTGTCCCGGGCAAAATTCAGGTCTCCCCAACCAAACCGCTGGCGACCCAGCGCGACCTGGCGCTGGCCTACTCGCCCGGCGTCGCGGCCCCGTGTCTTGAGATCGAAAAAGACCCGCTTGCCGCCTATAAATACACCGCTCGCGGCAACCTGGTGGCGGTGATCTCTAACGGCACGGCGGTGCTGGGGTTAGGCAATATCGGCGCGCTGGCCGGCAAGCCGGTAATGGAAGGGAAGGGCGTTCTGTTCAAGAAATTCGCCGGTATCGACGTATTTGATATCGAAGTGGACGAGCTGGACCCGGACAAATTTATCAACGTGGTGGCGGCCCTGGAGCCGACCTTCGGCGGGATTAACCTGGAAGACATCAAAGCGCCGGAATGTTTCTACATCGAGCAGAAGCTGCGCGAGCGCATGAACATTCCCGTGTTTCACGATGACCAGCACGGCACGGCGATTATCAGCACCGCCGCCATTCTGAACGGCCTGCGCGTGGTGGAGAAAAATCTCTCCGACGTGCGCATGGTGGTTTCCGGCGCGGGGGCCGCGGCGATTGCCTGTATGAACCTGCTGGTGGCGCTGGGCATGCAGAAGCACAACATTGTGGTCTGCGACTCTAAGGGCGTGATCTATAAGGACCGTGAGCCGAACATGGCGGAAACCAAGGCGGCGTACGCGGTGGAAGACGACGGCAAACGCACGCTTGAAGAGGTGATCGACGGCGCGGACATCTTCCTCGGCTGCTCGGGCCCGAAGGTGCTGACCCAGGAGATGGTCAAGAAGATGGCGCGCGCGCCGATGATCCTCGCGCTGGCGAACCCGGAGCCGGAAATTCTGCCGCCGCTGGCGAAGGCGGTGCGTGAAGACGCCATTATCTGTACCGGCCGTTCGGACTATCCGAATCAGGTTAACAACGTGCTCTGCTTCCCGTTCATCTTCCGCGGGGCGCTGGACGTCGGCGCAACGGCGATCAACGAAGAGATGAAGCTGGCCGCGGTTCATGCGATTGCGGAGCTGGCCCACGCTGAGCAGAGCGAAGTAGTGGCGTCCGCCTACGGCGATCAGGACCTGAGCTTTGGCCCGGACTACATCATTCCAAAACCGTTCGACCCGCGCCTGATTGTCAAAATTGCGCCAGCCGTTGCCAAAGCAGCGATGGACTCCGGCGTGGCGACGCGTCCGATTCAGGATTTCGACGCCTACGTCGATAAGCTCACCGAGTTCGTCTACAAAACCAACCTGTTCATGAAGCCGATCTTCTCTCAGGCCCGCGCTGACGCAAAACGCGTGGTGCTGGCGGAAGGGGAGGAGGCGCGCGTGCTGCACGCCACGCAGGAGCTGATCACCCTGGGCCTGGCGAAGCCGATCCTGATTGGCCGCCCGAGCGTGATTGAAATGCGCATCCAGAAGCTGGGGCTGCAGATCAGGGCGGGCGTGGATTTTGAGATCGTCAACAATGAATCCGATCCGCGCTTTAAAGAGTACTGGAATGAGTACTACGCGATCATGAAGCGTCGCGGGATCACCCAGGAGCAGGCGCAAAAAGCGGTCATCAGCAACACCACGGTGATCGGCGCGATCATGGTGCATCGCGGCGAGGCGGATGCGCTGATCTGCGGTACGGTGGGGGATTACCACGAGCATTTCAGCGTGGTGCAGGAGATCTTCGGCTACCGCGAAGGCGTTCATACCGCCGGCGCGATGAACGCGCTGCTGCTGCCAAGCGGCAACACCTTTATTGCTGACACCTACGTTAACGACGATCCGACGCCGGACCAGCTGGCGGAAATCACCGTGATGGCGGCGGAAACCGTGCGTCGCTTTGGCATCGAGCCGAAGGTGGCGCTGCTGTCGCACTCTAACTTTGGTTCATCGAAATCTGCGGCCGCGTGCAAAATGCGCCAGACGCTGGAGCTGGTGCGCGAGCGCGTGCCGGAGCTGATGATCGACGGGGAGATGCACGGCGACGCCGCGCTGGTAGAGAGCATTCGTAACGAACGCATGCCGGACAGCCCGCTGAAAGGCTCGGCGAACGTGCTGATTATGCCGAACGTGGAGGCGGCGCGTATCAGCTATAACCTGCTGCGCGTGTCGAGTTCGGAAGGCGTAACCGTGGGGCCGGTGCTGATGGGCGTGTCTAAACCGGTGCATGTGTTAACGCCGATTGCGTCCGTGCGCCGTATCGTGAATATGGTCGCGCTGGCGGTGGTGGAGGCGCAGACGCAGCCGCTGTGATTTTTATTCCCCTCACCCTAACCCTCTCCCCAG
>CAMKZP010000213.1 GCA_946477805.1 uncultured Enterobacter sp. | reverse complement strand
ATCAACCACCACCGGGACGCTTCCACGTGTCACGCAGCTCGCGATCAACATCGTCGCCAGACATATGGTTAACACTCTGCTGTACATTGCTGGCCTCTTTCGTGACTTCCGCTTTTCGTTCCGCTGCAGCAACGGTCGCCGCTGCATTTTCTTCAGTGCGCTGCTGTTTGGCTTTTGCCTCTGTCTTTCCGCTGCCGCGAATATTGCCAACAACAAAACCACTGAGCGCGGCGGCCACCAGCACACCAAGACCACCCAGAATCATTTCGATGATGCTCATAGCCACCTCAGACCAGCACGGATTTAGCCAGATTAAACAGCGCGCGGCGTTTATCCAGCCCGTTACGGCCGCCATTAATAAGCAGCGTGACGCGCTCCACGTCTCCGGAATGAAGCAGGCAGCCGTGAGAGACGTAGAACCATGCAGCTGAGCGAGCAGCATATTCATCCTGTTCCAGCAATTCAGGCTGGGTTACAAGGTCCAGCTTCAGCGCGTGGCCACAGTTGCGGTAATTGCTAAGCCCGGTGATTTGCTTCAAGCCGCGACCGCGATATTTCCAGCCATCACCAGCAACCTGATTGCCCAGGTTCTTTTTGCCCCACTCACCGCCATAAACCAGATTGGCTATCGCTTTCTGATTTGCCGGTTGCGTTGCCGTTCTGCCGAGTGCGGCGGCCTGCTGTTCAGTAATGCGATGCTTGCCGAACGTAGGTACCAGGTTTTCTGCCGCATAGTTCAGGTTTTCCACCAGCCGGGTGAAACCACCGGACTCATGCCCCATCTGGGCAATAAACATGGCCTGATCAAGCGGTGCGGTAATGCCATATTCTTTCATGGCGGCGTCGATATGCGGAAACCAGCGCGCAGCTAACCCGGCGCTGATACCCGCTGCCTTTTGAAATTGTGATTGGTTCACGTTGTACCTTCCCCTGCAATTCTTGCGATGTTGCCACGAGCACGCCATACGGCTATGCATACAACGAGATTGACGACCAACTCTCCGTAGTCGACCTGCACGTAATCACCGTGCCAGATTCGAAAAGCGGTAAACGCTGGCGCGAGGATCAGCCCATACGCCAGAAACTCCATCAGACGGCGGCGCCGTAAGCTCCGCTTCCTGAAGAACATCAGGCGTATGGTAATAAGGATGCATGCAACTGCGTTAATGTTCAGGATCAGTGTTTGCCACGTCATTCTTCCCCCTTCAATCCGGGTAAGTCTCCTACCTTCGAGCGCTTGAGAACGCGAAGCAGGACAGTGACAGAAACCGTTGAGGCCGCCAGCGCGCCAATGGCTGGTGATACTTTCACGGCAACTGGCGGAGAAAGATGACTTAATGCCGCATTGATAAGCGCTGCGATTATTTCGGATGCTGTTCCGGCGCAGTAAACCCCACCGATAAATGAGATGAGCGCAAACAATATTTGCTTCCAGAGCTTGTGGTCCTCGCTGCTCAAGACGTAAAGAGCCGCCCCAGCTACAGAGCAAAGCATTACAGCGGGTGTAGCTTCTGGAAACATCGTCGCGAAGGTGATTCCGGTAGTGCCGGCGGCCACGCCTGCCGTTACCGTTGCAGATATCGGTTCTGCGGACATTTAGCCCCCTCATTGCTGTGAATCCTCTCTGTCGAGGGGAAATAAAAAAGGCCCGCCGAAGCGAGCCTTGAGTTTTTTCAGTTAATTTTCAACTGGCAATAATCTCCAGTCGACGTCCTAGCGCAGATAACGCTTTCTGGATCGTATCTATCTTTGTCGAGTGCTTGAGATCAAATAATCTGGTCACTTCCTGCTTTTTTATCCCCATGCGATTAGCCAGCTCAACCTGAGTTAAGCCGGAACCGATATAGGCATTTAGCAAGATTACCTTTGCTGTCACGCTTGCAGGCACTTCTACAAAGTCACCGGTCACGTCTCCCGGGCCAGGTACGCGCTCGTTATCTTCGAAATAAAATTCGAATGCCGTCACGAGTGCATCAAGCGCGTTATTCAGCGCCTCTTCTCGGGTATCCCCCTGAGTCAGCGCCTCGGGTATATCCGGGAACGTGACTACGTACCCACCGCTGTCTGGCATTAAAGTTACTGGATATCGCATATCGTACTGATGAAGCTTTGCGAGTAACCAGCCCCGAAGGGCTGGTTTGTTATTTGAGGCCTAACTGTTTAAGTATCGCCTTTCTCAGTGGTTCTTTTATCTCATCGCTCGGGTGTCTTGGCATTACGCTTCGGTTCCCGTTGTATCTCAGTTTCAGATGGTTAGTACCGTTTGAAACTTCGACCCCCTGAGATTCAAGCCACCGCCTGAACTCGCTTTGCTTCACCACTCCTCCATTCTGTTGAACATGTGACTATAGTAAGCATTTATGCTTACTATGTCAACATTTATGTTTACTGTAGTGAGGAGTGCCGGGAAAATAAAAAACCCGCGCTGAGGCGGGTTTGATGTCGTGTAGGCGTAATATCCCACGATTGAAAGCATACAGGACAGTTTTATGCAAAGTCAACACTAACGTGCAAAAAAATGTCGCCATTTGCTCCGATCATATTAATAAGTCGTTGCCTTCCCGAATTCTACAGCCGCGTGATGCTCCCCCTGCCGCAAAGTCTCCACCAGCATTTCATAGAAGGGTTTCCAGTTGCGTGACCATGAGGACTGATGGAGATCCGGGAGACGCTTCAGAATGGCGCGGTGTACCGTCGCCGAGGAGATAGCAGAAAATCCATTACCAGAGCAACGTTCACACGTTTTGAAAACCGGTGCGCCGCGGTCTTTAGTCGCTTTGCGGTCGAGAACTTCTCCTTTACCACCACACCGACAGCGGGCGCTGATCGTTCCTTTGCCTTCGCAAGCATCACAGACTGCCGGTACAACCTCTGTTACCTCTGTCCACTGCTCCCAGTCAGACGGACGAACGGCACGGGATCGGCTGGCCCAGTATGGCGCTTTACCCCATGGGTACGAAACCTTACGGGTGACCTGCTCGCGGGTTGTTCGTCCGGTACCACTGCAACTGTGACACGTCACGCTGGTAGCCGCCGAACGTGAGTAATCGGCAAAGGCAAATTGCGCCAGCATCTGCATACACCATCCGAACTGCCCACCAGCTGCTTTGCGAACATTCTTCGGAGCGACATCCATCGCATATCGCGCCAGCGCCTGAACTGCGAGCTGTTCATCCGTCTTGCTGATACCAGCCTTTCCGAAGAAAGCGGCCAGGCCGAAGCGCGCACGGCTGCTGGTGGTGCCAATCGCCGCCATTACGTCTGTTCCTGTAAGGCGGTCCGGAGAGGTCCCTTTCACGTCGTCGCTGATGTGCATTCCCTGAGGGCTGAAATGTTTGAGTGATGCTTCCAGTTTCATGCGGCCACCTGCTGTTTTTTATAGAAAACCAGCTCACGAACCTGATCGCCATTCATGAGCATATCGTTAAAGTCACCGTTGTCCGGCCAACGTACGCTGACTTTCAAAAGGTCATTTTTCGCCAGCAGATTGGCGTGGGCGCACTCAAACGCCGCCGCCTGACCGGTGGCAGAATGCTTGTCCATGTCAGCGAAAACGATCAGATGTTTTACCCCTGCCGGTACGCGGAATTTCTTCATAAAATTGCTGTTCATGACCGCCCAGGTATTCACGCCATAAATCTGATAGCAGGAGAGTGCCGTTTCGATACCCTCTGCGATCCCCATCGTTGAAGATACGGGGAACATACGAATGGCTACCGAGCGGGCGTATTCGAGGTAGTTGTCTTCCTGCAGGGATTTTTGCCGTTTGGCGCTTTCGCCCAGCGGCGCTTTGCGATCCCCTTCGAGCAAGGTCCGGTGGAGATAGCACAGCTCACCTTTATCATCGGTGGCAAGAGCATAGAGAGCATGATAAATCCTGCCCGCATGGCGCTGTTTTTCGCAGAACCGGATCGCCTCAGAGGGTAATTTGTTGATCCCGCGCTGGCGCAGATACCCTTCCCCGTTGGTACCACGCAAGGGCAGCAGCTTCGCGAATTTACTGATGGCGCGCTGGCGTAGCTTCGCCGCCGAGCTGTTGGCTGGTATTTTCTCCCGGCGGTAGTCATTGCCAATGAGCTGATCCACCTCCGCGCAGAGTGCCGAGAAAGTCTTCCCGGTTTGCGTGAGGGAGAGTAGTTTCATGCCGTCGCCACTGCCACATACGCAGATCCACGTCCCGGCACCGTCGCGGTTGTCAATGCGAAACTTGCTGCGAGCACCGCATACAGGACATTCGCCCTTGTAGTGATTTTTCCCGGTTATCGGCGGCAGGCCGTAATGTTCAAGAATTTCCGTCCAGCGGCCTTTTGCCGCTTCTGCTGTCTTCACGCTGTTCTTCTCCCCAGCATACTACGAATGTTAGCAACCTTATTTTTTGCGGAGATGATCCGGCTTGTGGTGTCCGCACTGCTGGCAGCCTCACCCGCCGGGCTGTCGGCCCTCTCCCGTCCCTTCGCAAATTTGATTTGTTTGTGCCTGATGTAGTTGTTTACCTCCGGTGTGATCTCCATCGGAAAATCGCTCAGGCCATTGGGCCATTCGTTGAATTTTTCGCGGAATGTATGCGCGCACCAGCCATCACTGATGGGTTTCCCCATCGAAGTGCGCTGGCGCTGATAGAATTTGATCTGGCTCCACCAGGACTGTTTGTCCGATTTGGTGTAAACCTTTTCGCCCTTGCTGAGCTTTTTGATATTGCGTTGCGTGTCGGTTTCCACATCCTCGCCGACCAGCGGTTTAAATCCGCATTTCGGGCAGACGTAGACACCTGCAGGCTTCATGAAATGACACTCCGGGCATTCCTTCGGGAGTTTTTCCTCCCGTTCTTCGGCTACGCGAGCTGCGGCTTCTTTCATCCCGTCGTTTTTGGAAGGAAGATCGTTGTACTCGATGGCGTCAGGAAATCCCAGGCGATGGACGGTACCGCTGTGATCGAAGATAAGGCAGGCATCTTTTCCCGAGGCAGTTCGCAGACCACGGCCCAGCGCCTGAAGCCAGCGAATTTCGCTTTTTGTCGGTCGGGCGTAAATGATGCAACGAACGTCACTGTCGAAGCCCGCCACCAGTACGCCGACGCTGACGATGATTTTTGTAGCGCCCGTCTCAAAACGGTGGATCATCAGCTGTCGTTCTTCGTGCGGCGTTTCAGCCACCATGACTTCGGCGTTAACACCGGCTTTGTTGAACTGCATAGTGACGTAATTGGCGTGGGCCTTATTGACGCAGAACGCCACCGTTGGCAGGTCACGGCCATTACGCAACCAGTTATCGACAATATCACCCACCAGATCGGAGCCGCACATAATCTCCGCCAGCTGTGCTTCGTCGTAGTCGCTGCCATACTCCATCGAGGCTTTTGTCTTAATGCCTTTCAGATCCGGTTTAGTTGGCGCGAAAAATTCGTAATTACTCAGATCACCGCGCTGAATAAGTTCTCCGATGGTGGTCGGCTTAATCAGACGCTGGTAGTAATTCCCTAGGAAGGGTGAAAACGGGGTTCCGGACAGGCCAATAACCTTCGCTTTGGTTTTTGTGGTGATCCGTTCAATCTCTTTCAGGATGCGGCGTTTGCGCAGGTGGGCTTCATCCACAATCAGCAGATCGATATCCTGAGGAAATTCTCGGCGGATCAGCGTGTCAGCGCTGGCGATCTGAATCTGCAGGCTGGGGTCATAGTTCGGATGGTCGCGCCAGATAAAGCTGATCTGGTCCTCCGGAAGGCCATACTGAGCGAAGCGCTGCGCCGTCTGGTTAATCAGGATGGTGTAAGGGGCGACAAACAGAACGCGCATACCACGACTTACCAGACCAGCAGCAACGAAAGCAGCCAGACCTGTTTTGCCGCTGCCGGTCGGCATATACATCATGAAAGATTCGTATGCCTTCCAGTCACGGCGCAACATATTAAGTGCGCGTTCCTGTGCAAAATTCGGTGTGATGTTCAACATTATCAACCCCTCTACATTTCACTCTTCCAGGAAAAACCTTTCCCGATTTCATACCCGGCCAACTGCGTACTACATTGCTAGTACGATGGCGTTTTTGGGCTCTGTCTCTGAGATCTGCACCTACCTAACCAATGGAGCTGCCTTCTGGAAAAGGCCTATTCCCATCCCTCTCCGATCTCCCCCCTTACCCCCCTCTTACCTCTCCCTTATTCATGTACTAGCAAAAGAGTACAATGAGACAGAAAAAGGCAATCGGGAGTTACCACTCCACCAGCAGCTGACACCTTTAAGTCAGACTGCAACCGGGCACCTTTAAGCCCGATATCATTCAGGTGCGGTGTAGCGTTCCTGCCAGGGGCGGCAGAGTCGTATACCCCTGAATTGCACGGCCGTGTGTTTCAACGAACCGGCGAAGCCTCACATTGGCTTCATGCCTTGCCCGGTTCTCCTTGCGGTATGAAACGGGCTCGGCTTCGAACGATTCCTGATACACAGCTGCATAACGCTGAATGGCTTTTTGTCGTGCTGCCGGCGTCAGGCTCAGTAACTGCTGCTTGATCCATTCTTCATCTGCAGATGCGTAAACAGATGGGAGCAGACCGTGGTCAGGCCTCATCCCGTGCAACATCATCTGAAAATACCTCGTCCAAACTTGTATCCAGGCCAAGC
>CAMKZP010000212.1 GCA_946477805.1 uncultured Enterobacter sp. | reverse complement strand
GTCTTTGATACCCTGGATAACAGAGTCGTCGATCAGAACGGAGCTGGTGTATTTTTCGCCGCCGTGGACGATACGGTGACCGATCGCAGTCAGCTGAGCAGACAGTTCTGGTTTTTGTGCCAGAATAGTGTTAACGATAAAGTTCAGCGCTTCACTGTGAGCGGCGCCTGCACCTAAAGCCGCTTCTTGTTTGTTGCCGTCCATCTTCCACTTGATACGTGCTTCAGGCAGATGGAAACATTCGGACAAACCAGAGAGGTATTCTTCACCGTTCAGCGCATCAATGATGGCGAATTTCAGGGAAGAGCTACCGCAGTTCAGAACCAGTACTAACTTACTCGACATGGAAGTACCTATAATTGATACGTGGCTAAAAAAACGTCAGTGAGTCTAAAAGCGTAACGCATGCTGACCCAGACATTTATGATTAACATCATGCCAGACGAACATTGTGGCATGATGAAAGGAATACTTATGATTTTATGCCATTTTGAACATTTTTCAGGCAATGGCATAATAGGCAATAATTTGACGAGTTAATGATTCTCGTCTACAGCCCAATCAGGCTGGCACAGGATACCCGATACGGGGTAGCGATGACAAAATATTTTGAACGTTGTCATAGCCTGTTGTGGTTTTGCACAAAAATTTTAATTTTTATATGTGAAGTTGAGGTACAGCCATGTCGACACCCGAAATCCCATCCGTGAACTTCTTCAGTCTGTTTCGCCGGGGGCAGCATTACGCAAAGACGTGGCCAATGGAAAAGCGCCTCGCGCCGATGTTTATTGAGAATCGCGTGATTCGCGCCACGCGCTATGCGATTCGCTTTATGCCACCCGTCGCTGTCTTTACCCTGTGCTGGCAAATCGCCCTCGGCGGGCAGCTTGGCCCCGCCGTGGCTACCGCGCTGTTTGCGCTGAGCCTGCCGATGCAGGGGCTGTGGTGGCTGGGGAAACGTTCAGTGACCCCGCTGCCGCCTACCATTTTACACTGGTTTTATGAAGTCCGTGGAAAACTTGAGGAGGCCGGACAGGCGCTGGCACCCGTCGAGGGCAAGCCGGACTACCAGGCGCTGGCCGACACGCTCAAGCGGGCTTTTAAGCAACTTGATAAAACATTCCTTGATGACTTGTGATTGATCATCGAAACGCTCGCGAAAAGAAGGCACAGTAACCAACGGTTACCGTGTCTTTTTTTTAACGTGCAATGCGCTACAGGAGTCGAAAGATGGAAATGACCCATGCTCAACGTCTGATTTTGTCTAACCAGTACAAGATGATGACAATGCTTGATCCCGATAACGCTGCGCGCTATAGCCGCCTGCAGACCATCGTCGAACGCGGGTTCGGCCTGCAGATGCGCGAACTGGACCGCGAGTTTGGCGAGCTAAAAGAAGAAACCTGCCGCATCGTTATCGACATCATGGAGATGTACCACGCGCTGCACGTCTCCTGGACCAATCTGAAAGACCCGCAGTCCATTGACGAACGCCGCGTGACCTTCTTAGGCTTTGATGCCGCGACCGAGTCGCGCTACCTTAGCTATGTCCGCTTTATGGTGAACACCGAAGGGCGCTATACCCACTTTGACGCGGGCACCCACGGATTTAACGCGCAGACCCCGATGTGGGAAAAATACCAGCGCATGCTGAGCGTCTGGCACGCCTGCCCGCGCCAGTACCATTTAAGCAGCAACGAAATTCAACAAATCATTAATGCCTGACGGAGGTGCACGTGCAGTGTAAAGGTTTTCTGTTTGATCTGGACGGTACGCTGGTGGATTCGCTGCCGGTTGTGGAGCGCTCGTGGTGCCACTGGGCCGACAGGCACGGCATCGACCATCAGGAGGTACTGAATTTCATCCATGGCAAACAGGCCATTACCTCATTGCGACACTTTCTGGCGGGGCGTTCTGAGGACGATATTCAGGCGGAGTTCAGCTATCTGGAGCAGATTGAAGCCACCGGTACGGACGGCATCACCGCGCTGCCCGGCGCGCGCGAACTGCTTGAGCATCTGAATGAAGCGCAAATCCCGTGGGCGATCGTGACGTCGGGCTCCATTCCCGTTGCCCACGCCCGCCATAAGGCTGCCGGCTTACCGAAGCCAGAGGTGTTTATCACCGCGGAGCGCGTCAAGCGCGGCAAGCCCGAACCGGATGCATTTCTGCTCGGCGCCGAGCTGCTGGGCCTTGACCCGGCTGACTGCGTGGTGGTGGAAGATGCTGCAGCGGGCGTGCTGGCCGGGCTTAACGCCGGAAGCCACGTCATCGCGGTGAACGTACCGGCGGATTCTCCCCGGCTCGACGAAGCGGATTTTGTGCTGACCACCCTGACGGCGATTAACGTCTCGAAGGCGCCCGATGGCGTTGTAACCGTCTCGCAAAAAATGTAATCCCATGATTTAGCCCCACTTTGCTGGGGCTTTTTTATGGCAAAATTCCAGCTCCTCCACTGACAAGGACACGTTGTGAACGGTGAACTGATTTGGGTCCTGAGCCTGCTGTTAATCGCCATCATTCTTTTTGCTACCGGCAAGGTGCGCATGGACGCCGTCGCCTTGTTTGTCATCGTCGCTTTTGTGCTGAGCGGCACGCTCACGCTGCCCGAAGCCTTCTCCGGCTTTAGCGACCCCAACGTCATTCTGATTGCCGCGCTGTTTATCATTGGCGACGGCCTGGTGCGCACCGGCGTTGCGACCGTTATGGGCACCTGGCTGGTGAAGGTGGCGGGCAGCAGCGAAACCAAAATGCTGATTTATCTGATGGTGACGGTAGCCGGGCTGGGCGCGTTTATGAGCTCAACGGGCGTCGTGGCGATCTTTATTCCGGTGGTGCTGAGCGTCTCCATGCGGATGCAGATTTCACCGTCGCGCCTGATGATGCCGCTGAGCTTTGCCGGGCTTATCAGCGGGATGATGACGCTGGTAGCCACGCCGCCGAACCTGGTCGTCAACAGCGAGCTGATCCGCGAGGGCCTGGAGGGGTTTAGCTTCTTCAGCGTGACGCCGCTTGGGCTGGTGATTCTGGTGATGGGCGTTATCTATATGCTGCTCACCCGCTTCGCGCTCAAGGGCGAAAAGCAGGATAAAGCCAAAGACGGCTGGAAGCGGCCCACCTTTCGCGATCTGATCAAAGACTACCGCCTGACCGGGCGCGCCCGCCGGCTGGCTATTCACCCGGGCTCACCCTTGATAGGCCAGCGTCTGGACGATTTAAAACTGCGTGAACGCTACGGCGCGAACGTGATCGGCGTCGAGCGCTGGCGGCGTTTTCGGCGGGTAATTGTGAACGTGAATGGGGTATCGGAATTTCGCGCCCGTGACGTTCTGCTGATTGACATGTCCGCGGCAGAGGTGGACCTGCGCGAGTTTTGCAGCGAACAGCGGCTGGAGCCTATGGTGCTTCGCGGGGAATATTTCTCTGACCAGGCGCTGGACGTGGGTATGGCCGAAGTGTCGTTGATCCCTGAATCCGAGCTATTGGGTAAGACGGTGCGGGAGATCGGGTTTCGCACCCGCTATGGCCTGAACGTGGTCGGCTTAAAGCGCGACGGCGTGGCGCTGGAAGGGGCGGTGGTGGATGAGCCGCTTCTGCTGGGCGATATTTTTTTGGTCGTCGGCAACTGGAAGCTCATCAGCCAGCTGGGGCAGAAGGGCCGTGATTTTGTGGTGCTGAATATGCCCGTTGAGGAGAGCGATGCTTCACCGGCGCACAGCCAGGCGCCGCACGCCATTTTTTGCCTGGTGCTGATGGTGGCGCTGATGCTTACCGACGAAATCCCCAATCCGGTTGCGGCAATTATTGCCTGCCTGCTGATGGGTAAATTCCGCTGTATTGACGCCGAGAGCGCCTATAAAGCCATTCACTGGCCGAGCATCATTCTTATCGTCGGGATGATGCCCTTTGCCCTTGCGCTGCAAAAAACGGGCGGGGTGGATTTGATTGTAAAAGGGCTGATGGACGTCGGCGGAGGATATGGCCCGTACATGATGATGGTGTGTCTGTTTGTGATGTGCGCCTCGATCGGGCTGTTCATCTCCAATACGGCCACGGCGGTACTGATGGCGCCGATTGCGCTGGCGATGGCGAAATCCATGGGCGTTTCGCCTTACCCGTTCGCGATGATGGTGGCGATGGCCGCCTCGGCGGCATTTATGACGCCGGTCTCTTCACCCGTCAACACGCTGGTGCTGGGGCCCGGAAAGTATAAATTCAGCGACTTCGTGAAGATTGGCGTGCCGTTCACCCTGCTGGTGATGATGGTGAGCGTGGCGTTGATACCGGTCCTGTTCCCGTTCTGATAAAAATGCCCGGCAAGCGCAGCGCCGCCGGGCAAACAGATTAAAGCGGTGAATCCTGGCTGATCTCATCCAGCGACAAATGGAAGCTCGGCACGAACACCTGCATAAAATAGTCCATCTCCTCGCTGCGGCGCGACGCCAGCGTTTTTTCCAGCCGCGTTTTCGCCAGTAAAAACTCGTTGTTTCCGGCTGACAGCTCTTCCAGACATTTCAGATAGGCGCACAGCGCGTCGGCCTGTTTCACCAGCGATTTTTCATCTTCGGTGTACTGATGCTCGTCGATCAGCGGCTCAAAGATATCGCGTAGTTCCTCCGGCACCATCTCAATCAGCTTCTGCTGGGCTATCTTCTCGATGGCCTTATATTCCTGGGCAATCTGCGAGTTGAAATATTTCACCGGCGTAGGCAAATCCCCGGTTAACACCTCTGACGCGTCGTGGTACATCGCCAGCAGAGCGATGCGTTCCGCATTCACCTGACCATTGAACTTCCGGTTTTTTATGGCGGCCAGCGCATGAGCCACCATGGCGACCTGCAGGCTGTGCTCGGAGACGTTCTCGGTGCGCACGTTGCGCATTAGCGGCCAGCGGTTAATAAGCTTCAGGCGGGAGAGGTGGGCAAAGAAATGACTCTGACTCATAGAATACCTTTCGTCTTTACTGCGACAGACTTCATTGTGCGGGGAGGGGAGGTGAGATGCAAATCTGTAAAATTTGTAGGCCGGGTACGCGAAGCGCACCCGGCAAAAAGGCGGCGTTACTGATGATACCCGGAGAGGAATCGCCCGAAGCGGCTGATGGCCATTTCAAGGTCATCTTCACGCGGCAGGGTAACGATGCGCACGTGATCCGGCCACGGCCAGTTAAACGCGGTGCCCTGAACCAGCAGCACTTTTTCCTGCAGCAGGAAGTCGAGCACCATTTTCTGGTCATCGTGAATATTGAAGCGTTTAGCGTCAATTTTCGGGAACATATAGAGCGCGCCGTTGGGCTTCACGCAGGAGACGCCGGGAATGTCGTTGATCAACTCCCACGCGCGGTTGCGCTGCTCGTACAGGCGACCGCCGGGAGCGATAAACTCGCTGATGCTCTGGTAGCCGCCGAGCGCCGTCTGGATCGCATGCTGTGCCGGCACGTTGGCGCAAAGACGCATCGACGCCAGCATCTCAAGCCCTTCAATGTAGCCTTTCGCATGTTTTTTCGGCCCGTTGAGCACCATCCAGCCCTGGCGGAAACCGGCCACGCGGTAGGTTTTAGATAAACCATTGAAGGTCACGGTCAGCAGGTCCGGCGCCAGCGCGGCGATGGAGTGGTGCTGCGCCGCGTCGTAGAGGATCTTGTCGTAAATTTCGTCGGCAAAAATGATCAGGTTATGCTGACGGGCGATCTCTACGATCTCCATCAACAGCTCTTTTGAGTAGACCGCACCCGTTGGGTTGTTCGGGTTGATTATCACAATGCCGCGCGTGCGCGGGGTAATTTTGGCGCGAATATCGTCCAGATCCGGGAACCAGTCAGAGGACTCGTCGCAAAGATAGTGCACGGCTTTACCGCTGGAGAGCGACACGGCCGCCGTCCAGAGCGGGTAGTCAGGCGCCGGGACCAGCATTTCGTCGCCGCTATTCAGCAGTGCCTGCATCGCCTGAACGATCAGCTCTGAGACACCGTTCCCGATATAGATATCTTCCACGGTGACATCACGCATCCCTCGCGCCTGGTAGTGCTGCATGATGGCCTTACGCGCGGAATAGAGGCCCTTAGAGTCGCAGTAGCCCTGCGCGGTAGGCAGGTTACGGATCACGTCGACCAGGATCTCATCCGGCGCTTCAAAACCAAATGGCGCGGGGTTACCAATGTTGAGTTTCAGAACCTTGTTGCCTTCCTCTTCGAGACGTTTTGCCTCTTTCAGGACGGGGCCGCGGATGTCATAACAGACGTTATCAAGCTTGCTGGATTTTTCGATAGGGGACATGAACCTTAACCTTTTTGCTGTGAGTGCCACTCCCAGCCGTGGAAGTCAGCACGGAATAATGTACTCCCACCTCGCTTCGTTTTGAAGGGCGTGCAGTAGAAGATTTTGCGCATCAGGATAATTCCTTTTTAATCTCTTTCGCTGCCTGTAAGCGCTTTCGCTGGTCTGATGCAGCAATAAAGATGGGGTGGTTGGTGGATAATGCTGACTTTAGGGGTTACGTTTGAATTATATGCTGTGAAAATATCAAAAGGGCACGCGCGCTAAGTAAGATGTCGGGTACGTTGGTCTGGGCCTCTTTTCGCAAAACCTGAGTGATGAGAGTGACGTTGCCTGAATAGCAGACAGGGGTTAAAAGTTAAGCATGTGAAAATAATGTTAAGCGTTATTAATGAATGGTCTTAATCTAAATTAAAGTTTAT
>CAMKZP010000211.1 GCA_946477805.1 uncultured Enterobacter sp. | reverse complement strand
TATCAGCACGGCGCACGTATCGGCGTTCTGGTTGCGGCTAAAGGCGCTGACGAAGAGCTGGTTAAGCAGCTGGCAATGCACATTGCTGCAAGCAAGCCAGAGTTCGTTAAGCCAGAAGACGTGTCTGCTGAAGTGGTAGAGAAAGAGTACCAGGTTCAGCTGGACATCGCGATGCAGTCTGGTAAGCCAAAAGAAATCGCAGAGAAAATGGTTGAAGGCCGCATGAAGAAATTCACCGGCGAAGTTTCTCTGACTGGCCAGCCTTTCGTTATGGATCCAAGCAAGTCCGTTGCTCAGCTGCTGAAAGAGCACAACGCTGACGTAACTGGCTTCATCCGCTTCGAAGTGGGCGAAGGCATCGAGAAAGTTGAGACTGACTTCGCAGCAGAAGTTGCTGCAATGTCCAAGCAGTCTTAATGATTGAAAAGGAGCCGCCTGAGGGCGGCTTCTTTTTGTCACCCGTCACATAAAATCAGACAGGTTACAGTATCCCTGCGCTGGTTTGCGGCATAACATGTCGCCAGAATTAACCCCCATCTTAATCGTTGACAGTCTCAGGAAAGAAACATGGCTACCAATGCAAAACCCGTGTACAAACGCATTCTGCTTAAGCTGAGTGGCGAAGCGCTGCAGGGAACGGAAGGCTTCGGTATTGACGCAAGCATCCTTGACCGCATGGCACAGGAAATCAAAGAACTGGTCGAACTTGGCATTCAGGTTGGCGTGGTCATTGGCGGTGGCAACCTTTTCCGTGGCGCTGGTCTGGCGAAAGCGGGGATGAACCGCGTTGTGGGCGACCACATGGGTATGCTGGCAACCGTGATGAATGGCCTGGCAATGCGTGATGCGCTGCATCGCGCCTATGTGAACGCCCGCCTGATGTCCGCTATTCCTCTGAATGGCGTGTGCGACAACTACAGCTGGGCAGAAGCCATCAGCCTGCTGCGCAATAACCGCGTGGTGATCCTCTCCGCCGGTACGGGTAACCCGTTCTTTACTACCGATTCCGCAGCCTGCCTGCGCGGTATCGAAATTGAAGCCGACGTGGTACTGAAAGCGACCAAAGTGGATGGCGTGTTTACCGCCGATCCGGCAAAAGATCCTTCTGCAACCATGTACGATCAGCTGACCTACAGCGAAGTGCTGGATAAAGAGCTGAAAGTGATGGATCTTGCCGCCTTCACGCTGGCTCGTGACCACAAACTGCCGATCCGTGTCTTCAACATGAACAAGCCTGGCGCACTGCGTCGCGTAGTCATGGGTGAAAAAGAAGGCACTTTGATCACGGAATAATTTCCGTCGGCGATAAATAGAGGTAAGATTCCGCTTTACTTTGAAGTGGTATCTTACCCGGACACGCCTTTGGCGTTGTCATGATTTAAACGCGACTATACTTAGCACACCTGTAGCGTTGTGCTGGCGGTTAGTCTGCCTGAGACAAGTTTTCAAGGATCCGTAACGTGATTAACGACATCAGAAAAGATGCTGAAGTGCGCATGGATAAATGCGTAGAAGCGTTCAAAAACCAAATCAGCAAAATCCGTACTGGCCGTGCTTCACCAAGCCTGCTGGATGGCATCATCGTAGAATACTACGGCACGCCAACTCCACTGCGTCAGCTGGCGAGCGTTACCGTAGAAGATACCCGTACGCTGAAAATCAACGTATTCGATCGCTCTATGAGCCCGGCAATTGAGAAAGCGATTATGGCGTCTGACCTCGGTCTGAACCCAAGCTCTGCGGGCGCTGACATCCGCGTTCCGCTGCCTGCGCTGACGGAAGAACGTCGTAAAGATCTGATCAAAGTCGTGCGTGGCGAAGCCGAGCAGGGCCGTGTTTCCGTGCGTAACGTGCGTCGCGACGCGAACGATAAAGTGAAAGCGCTGCTGAAAGAGAAAGAGATCAGTGAAGATGACGACCGTCGTTCCCAGGATGACGTGCAGAAAATGACTGACGCGGCGATCAAGAAAATTGATGCGGCGCTGGCAGATAAAGAAGCGGAACTGATGCAGTTCTGATTTCTGTCGTACACTGATAAACGCCGTTCAGAGGGACTACGTGTCTTGCTGGCGGCGTTTTGCTTTTATCTGGTCTAACTTTTTTCGGGCATCCCATGAAGCATTTAACACTCCTCGGCTCAACCGGCTCTATTGGTTGCAGCACTCTCGACGTTGTTCGCCACAATCCTGAACACTATACCGTGACCGCTCTCGTGGCCGGTAAGAACGTGCAACGGATGGTCGAGCAGTGCCTGGAGTTTACGCCCCGCTTTGCGGTGATGGATGACGAAGAGAGCGCTCGCCAGCTAAACGCCAGGCTGCAGGAGATGGGCTGTCGTACAGAAGTGCTGAGCGGACAGCGGGCGGCCTGTGACATGGCGGCCCTGGATGAGGTCGATCAGGTGATGGCCGCCATCGTTGGGGCGGCAGGGCTGTTGCCGACGCTTGCGGCTATCGATGCCGGAAAAGATGTGCTGCTGGCGAATAAAGAGTCGCTGGTGACCTGCGGACGCCTCTTCATGGATGCCGTCAAACGGCGCGGAGCGCGTCTTTTACCCGTTGATAGCGAGCACAACGCTATTTTTCAGAGTTTACCGCAACCTTTTCAACAGAACCTGGGGTACGCTGACCTTGAGCAAAATGGCGTTGTGTCGATTTTGCTTACCGGGTCTGGTGGCCCGTTCCGTGAAACGCCGCTGTCTGAACTGAGCGCCATGACGCCGGACCAGGCATGCCGTCATCCGAACTGGTCGATGGGACGTAAGATCTCCGTCGATTCTGCCACCATGATGAACAAAGGTCTGGAATACATAGAAGCTCGCTGGCTGTTTAATGCGTCGGCGAAACAGATGGAAGTGCTGATCCACCCGCAATCGGTGATTCACTCAATGGTGCGCTATCAGGATGGCAGCGTACTTGCGCAACTGGGCGAGCCGGATATGCGTACGCCAATCGCACATTCGATGGCGTGGCCGCACCGGGTGAAATCCGGCGTGAAACCGCTCGATTTTTGCAAGCTGAGTTCACTGACGTTTAGCGAGCCTGACTATGAGCGTTATCCGTGCCTGAAGCTCGCGATGACCGCCTTTGACCAGGGTCAGGCGGCAACGACAGCGCTGAATGCGGCCAATGAAATTGCCGTTGAGGCATTTCTGAATCAGCAGATCCGTTTTACCGATATCGCGACGCTGAATCTCTCGGTGCTGGACAACATGGATTTGCGTGAGCCTCAAAGCGTGGAAGAGGTACTGGCCGTGGATGCACAGGCCCGTATCGTTGCGCGCAAACAGGTGACGCGTCTCGCAAGCTGGTGATAAAGCAAGCACCAGTCGTCGTGCTATTTGTTAGCGTTGGGCTTCAGTGATATAGTCTGCGCCACCTGATCGCAGGAATTTGACTTTATGTGGTCAGGTAAGCCGTGGTTTGACACGGCTTTTTTATGTACAGGCTTCAGTATTCCTGAGTACCGCTAAATCCTTTTCAGGGACTAAAAACGCGTTATGTTGTCTGCGAATCAACCAATAAGCGAAAACTTGCCAGCGCATGGCTGTCGCCATGTAGCAATCATTATGGATGGCAATGGCCGCTGGGCGAAAAGACAAGGGAAGATACGGGCCTTTGGGCATAAAGCTGGGGCGAAATCTGTGCGCCGCGCCGTTTCTTTTGCCGCCAATAACGGCATTGATGCGTTAACGCTCTATGCTTTTAGCAGTGAAAACTGGAATCGACCCGCGCAGGAAGTGACTGCGTTGATGGAACTGTTTGTGTGGGCGCTCGACAGCGAAGTAAAAAGCCTGCACCGCCACAACGTCCGCCTGCGGATTATTGGCGATACCAGTCGTTTTAACTCACGTTTGCAGGAACGTATTCGCAAAGCAGAAGCGCTGACGGAAAATAACACCGGCCTGACGCTCAATATCGCGGCGAACTACGGCGGGCGCTGGGATATTATCCAGGGCGTTCGGCATCTGGCCGAACAGGTTCAGGAAGGGCTGCTGAGACCCGACCAAATTGATGAAGAGGCGCTGGGTCAGCAAATCTGCATGAATGAGCTGGCGCCTGTGGATTTGGTAATTAGGACAGGGGGAGAACACCGCATAAGTAACTTTTTGCTCTGGCAAATTGCCTACGCCGAACTTTACTTTACTGATGTTCTTTGGCCCGATTTTGATGAACAAGACTTTGAAGGTGCGCTGCATGCCTTTGCCAATCGAGAGCGTCGTTTCGGCGGCACCGAGCCTGGTGGCGACAAAGCCTGATGGGGGTAGCTTTTGCTGAAGTATCGCCTGATTTCCGCTTTTGTATTAATACCCATTGTCATCGCGGCGCTGTTTTTACTGCCCCCGGTGGGTTTCGCTATTGTTACGCTGGTGGTGTGTATGCTCGCCGCGTGGGAATGGGGACAGCTTAGCGGCTTTACCTCGCGCACTCAGCGGGTTTGGCTGGCGGTGCTCTGTGGCTTTTTGCTGGCGCTGATGATGTTCACGTTGCCTGAATATCATCACGATATTCACCAACCGCTGGTGGCCGGATCCTTATGGCTATCGCTGGCATGGTGGGTTGTTGCGTTGTTGCTGGTGCTTTTTTATCCCGGTTCAGCGGCAATATGGCGCAATTCTAAAGCGTTGCGCCTCATCTTTGGGCTGCTCACCATTGTGCCTTTTTTCTGGGGCATGCTCGCGCTGCGGGCCTGGCACTACGATGACAATCACTACAGCGGTGCGTTATGGCTACTTTATGTGATGATTCTCGTCTGGGGGGCTGACTCTGGGGCCTATATGTTTGGTAAACTGTTCGGCAAACATAAGCTGGCGCCGAAAGTTTCACCGGGCAAAACCTGGCAAGGCTTCATCGGTGGCCTGTTTACCGCAGCGATTATCTCCTGGGGCTACGGCGTCTGGGCGAATCTTGAGGTTGCACCCTCAACGCTGCTGGTATGTTCGATTTTCGCTGCGCTGGCATCGGTCTTAGGTGATTTAACCGAAAGCATGTTTAAGCGTGAAGCAGGGATAAAAGACAGTGGTCACCTTATTCCAGGACACGGCGGAATACTGGATCGCATTGACAGCCTGACGGCGGCGGTTCCGGTGTTTGCTTGCCTGCTTTTACTGGTATTCGGGACGATTTAACGGAAGGTTTTATGCTGAGCATTCTCTGGAATCTGGCGGCGTTCATTGTTGCACTGGGTGTACTGATTACCGTGCATGAATTTGGCCATTTCTGGGTTGCTCGGCGCTGCGGTGTGCGGGTCGAGCGATTCTCCATCGGTTTTGGTAAATCGCTCTGGAAACGTACCGATAAGCAGGGCACCGAGTTTGTCATTGCGCTTATTCCTCTGGGCGGCTACGTCAAAATGCTCGACGAACGCGTCGAGCCTGTCGCCCCAGAACTCCGTCACAGTGCGTTTAACAACAAAACCGTTGGTCAACGTGCTGCTATCATCGCTGCCGGTCCGGTAGCCAATTTCATCTTCGCTGTCTTCGCCTACTGGCTGGTGTTCATCATTGGCGTCCCCGGCGTCCGCCCGGTTGTCGGCGAAATTACCTCTGGTTCCATTGCGGCCAGTGCGCAAATTACGCCGGGAATGGAACTTAAAGCGATTGATGGCATCGAAACCCCTGATTGGGATGCCGTGCGATTGCAACTGGTTGCGAAAATCGGCGATGAGCAGACGACCGTCAGCGTATCGCCTTTTGGATCTGACCAGCGGCAGGAAAAAGTGCTGGATTTACGCCACTGGAGTTTCGAGCCTGATAAAGAGGATCCTGTCTCCGCGCTGGGGATTCGACCGCGCGGCGCGCAAATCGAGCCGGTATTGGCCGAAGTACAGGCGAATTCGGCGGCGAGCAAAGCAGGTTTGCAAGCAGGCGACAGGATCGTTAAAGTCGATGGTCAGCCATTAACACAGTGGATGACCTTTGTTACTCTGGTGCGCGATAATCCGGGTACATCGCTCGCGCTGGAAGTGGAAAGGCAGGGGAGTCCGCTCTCGCTGACGCTGATTCCGGATTCCAAAGCGGGCAGCGGAAAGGCAGAAGGGTTTGCAGGCGTAGTGCCGAAAGTGATCCCACTGCCAGATGAGTACAAGACAATACGCCAGTATGGGCCGTTTAGCGCCATCCTTGAAGCCACGGATAAAACATGGCAACTGATGAAGCTAACGGTAAACATGTTGGGGAAATTGATAACCGGTGATGTGAAACTGAACAACCTCAGTGGGCCTATTTCGATTGCTCAGGGGGCTGGGATGTCAGCGGAATTCGGGGTGATTTACTATTTCATGTTCCTCGCGCTCATTAGCGTGAACCTTGGGATAATCAACCTGTTCCCGCTTCCCGTGTTAGACGGGGGTCATCTGCTGTTTTTAGCGATTGAAAAGCTAAAAGGCGGACCGGTATCCGAGCGAGTTCAAGACTTTAGTTATCGCATTGGCTCGATTTTGCTGGTGCTGTTAATGGGGCTTGCACTTTTCAATGATTTCTCTCGGTTGTAAGAGAGTTTGTTAGGAAGAACGCATAATAACGATGGCGATGAAAAAGTTGCTCATAGCGTCGCTGCTGTTTAGCAGCGCCACCGTATACGGTGCTGACGGGTTCGTAGTGAAAGACATTCATTTCGAAGGCCTTCAGCGTGTCGCCGTTGGTGCGGCCCTCCTCAGTATGCCTGTACGCCCCGGCGATACGGTTAATGATGATGATATCAGTAACACCATC
>CAMKZP010000210.1 GCA_946477805.1 uncultured Enterobacter sp. | reverse complement strand
TTGCACCGCCGAAGTGGCGATTGCGCTTCTGGATCTGGCGGGAGACACCCCTGCCGCCAGCGCCCTTGGCAACCATTTCAGTTGTTTTCGCGAACGTTACCTGGCGGGAAAAACCGTTCATAAGGGCAGCGTCACAGCAACAGAGGCAGAAAGCGTTTAAAATCATCAGGTCGCTTGCATTCACAGGAGGCCTGCATGAGCCAGCGAGGGTTAGAAGCGCTACTACGTCCTAAATCTATTGCCGTTATTGGCGCATCCATGAAGCCCGATCGCGCCGGTTATCTGATGATGCGCAACCTGCTGGCTGGCGGATTTAACGGCCCCGTCATGCCCGTCACGCCTGCTTATAAAGCCGTTCAGGGGGTGCTTGCATGGCCTGATGTCCAGAGCCTGCCTTTCGTTCCCGACCTGGCGGTGCTTTGTACGCATGCGAAGCGAAATCTGGAGCTGCTCGCATCCCTGGGTGATAAGGGGTGTAAAACCTGCATCATTCTCTCGTCGCCTCCTGAACAGCAGCCCGAGCTGCTCGCCTGCGCCAGCCGTTATCAAATGCGCATTCTTGGCCCGAACAGCCTTGGCCTCCTCGCCCCCTGGCAGGGGCTGAATGCGAGTTTTTCACCCGTTCCGATTCGTAAAGGCAAGCTGGCGTTTATTTCTCAGTCCGCCGCCGTATCGAACACTATCCTCGACTGGGCCCAGCAGCGCGAAATGGGGTTCTCCTACTTCATCGCGCTGGGCGACAGCCTGGATATCGACGTCGACGAGCTGCTGGACTTCCTGGCCAGAGACAGCAAAACCAGCGCCATCCTTCTTTATCTTGAGCATATAGGCGATGCCCGTCGCTTTGTGTCGGCGGCGCGCAGCGCATCGCGCAATAAGCCCATTCTGGTCATCAAGAGTGGACGAAGCCCAGCGGCGCAGCGCCTGCTGCATTCGCATTCCGGCATGGATCCCGCCTGGGATGCCGCGATCCAGCGCGCGGGCCTGCTGCGGGTACAGGATACGCACGAGCTGTTTTCCGCCGTCGAGACGCTAAGCCACATGCGTCCGCTGCGCGGCGAGAAGTTAATGATTGTCAGCAACGGCGCTGCGCCCGCCGCGCTGGCGCTGGATGAGCTGTGGCTACGCAACGGCAAGCTGGCGACGCTGGGCGAAGAGACGCTCCAGCGCCTGCATGAAGCGTTGCCAGACACGGTGTCACCGGGTAATCCACTCGATTTACGCGACGATGCCAGCAGCGATCGCTACACCAGGGCGATCGCGATTTTACTCGACAGCCAGGATTTCGACGCGCTGATGATCATTCACTCACCGAGTGCGGTGGCACCGGGAAGCGAAAGCGCGCGAGATCTTATTCAAGCAGTAAAAAACCATCCGCGCGGTAAATACGTCACGGTCTTAACCAACTGGTGCGGGGAGTTTTCCTCCCTCGAGGCTCGACGCCTGTTCAGTGAAGCGGGGCTACCAACGTATCGCACGCCGGAAGGCACCATTACCGCGTTTATGCATATGGTGGAGTATCGCCGTAACCAGAAGCAGCTCCGTGAGACGCCCGCACTGCCGGGCAATTTGACCGCCAATTCAGCGGATGTCCACAGGCTGTTGCAACAGGCTATCGATGAAGGCGCGTCATCGCTAGATACTCATGAAGTGCAGCCCATTCTTGGCAGCTATGGGATGCAAACCCTGCCCACATGGATTGCCAGCGACAGCGCCGAAGCCGTGCACATTGCCGAGCAAATCGGCTATCCGGTTGCCCTGAAGCTTCGTTCTCCGGATATCCCGCACAAGTCAGACGTTCAGGGCGTCATGCTGTATCTGCGTACCGCAACGGAAGTACAGCAAGCGGCAGATGCCATTATCGATCGCGTTAAAATGACCTGGCCCCAGGCCCGGATCCACGGGCTGCTGGTACAAAGCATGGCTAATCGTGCGGGCGCGCAGGAGCTGCGGGTGGTTGTCGAACATGACCCGGTCTTCGGCCCGCTCATCATGCTTGGAGAAGGCGGTGTGGAGTGGCGCCCCGAGGAGCAGGCCGTTGTTGCGCTGCCTCCTCTGAACATGAACCTGGCGCGCTATCTGGTCATTCAGGCGATTAAGAGCAAGAAAATACGCGGTCGAAGCGCGTTGCGCCCGCTTGATGTTGCCGGGCTAAGCCAGTTTCTGGTCCAGGTGTCTAACCTTATCGTTGATTGTGCAGAGATCCAGCGGCTGGATATTCATCCTCTTCTCGCTTCGGGGAGTGAGTTCACCGCTCTGGACGTGACGATGAATATCGCGTCATTCGAAGGGGACAGGGAGAGCCGTCTCGCGATCCGTCCGTACCCTCTGCAGCTTGAAGAGTGGGTTGAGATGAAGAACGGTGAGCGGGCGCTGTTTCGTCCGATACTGCCGGAAGATGAACCTCAGCTGCGGGAGTTTATCTCTCTGGTTACCAAAGAAGATCTCTATTATCGCTACTTTAGCGAAATCAACGAATTTACCCATGACGATTTAGCCAATATGACCCAGATCGACTACGATCGAGAAATGGCGTTTGTCGCCGTGCGTCATACCGCCAGGGGTGATGAGATCCTCGGCGTGACGCGCGCGATTTCCGATCCGGATAACGTGGACGCAGAGTTTGCCGTACTGGTGCGTTCCGATTTAAAAGGTCTGGGCCTGGGCAGGCGGTTGCTGGAAAAACTCATCAGCTATACGCGCGGCCACGGGCTGCTGCGCCTGAATGGCATCACGATGCCCAACAACCGCGGCATGGTAACACTGGCAAGAAAGCTTGGTTTTGACGTGGATATCCAGCTGGATGAAGGAATAGTCTCCTTGTCTCTCAGCCTGATATCAGCAGATAAGCAAGAGTAAGCTACTGGAAATGTTACCCACTTTGCACGGCACTGGGGTATCATTGTCCGCTTATGTTGTTTGCATGGTACAGACAACCCTTCAATGAACAGAGAAGAAACGCACTGTGATGTTGTCAAAATTTAAGCGCAATAAACATCAACAACACCTTGCTCAACTACCGAAGATTTCTCAGTCAGTTGATGATGTAGAGTTCTTTTACGCTCCCGCTCATTTTCGGGAGACGCTTCTGGAAAAGATTGCCAGCGCCACGCGACGCATCTGCATTGTAGCGCTGTATCTCGAACAAGATGAAGGCGGGCGCGCGATCCTGAACGCCCTCTATGAAGCGAAACGTCTTCGCCCTGAGCTGGATGTTCGCGTGCTGGTTGACTGGCACCGCGGCCAGCGCGGCCGCATTGGCGCAGCCGCATCCAACACAAACGCAGACTGGTATTGCCGTACGGCGCAGGAAAACCCTGGCGTCGACGTGCCTGTCTATGGCGTACCGGTGAATACGCGAGAAGCGCTCGGTGTACTGCATTTCAAAGGCTTCATCATAGATGACAGCGTCCTGTACAGCGGCGCAAGCCTGAATGACGTTTACCTGCATCAGCTCGATAAGTATCGCTATGACCGCTACCATCTGATTCGTAATCCGCAGATGGCTGACATTATGTTTAACTGGGTTGATAAGCACCTGGTGCATGGTCGTGGCGTGAACCGTCTCGACGATCCCAATCGTCCCCGGAGCCCGGAAATCAAAAACGATGTTCGTTCATTCCGTCAGGAGCTGCGCGACGCGGTCTATCATTTCCAGGGTGATGCCAGTAACGAAGAGTTATCCGTTACCCCTCTGGTAGGTTTAGGTAAATCGAGCCTGCTCAATAAAACCATCTACCACCTGATGCCGTGTGCAGAGCAGAAGCTCACGATTTGCACCCCGTATTTCAACCTGCCCGCGGTACTGGTGCGTAACATCATCCAGCTGCTGCGTGATGGTAAAAAGGTGGAAATCATCGTAGGCGATAAAACGGCGAACGACTTCTTTATCCCCGAAGACCAGCCGTTCAAGATCATCGGCGCGCTCCCGTATCTTTATGAGATCAACCTGCGTCGCTTCCTGAGTCGTTTACAGTACTACGTGAATACCGACCAGCTGGTAGTGCGTCTGTGGAAAGATGAAGACAACTCCTACCATCTGAAAGGCATGTGGGTTGACGATGAATGGATGCTGCTGACCGGCAACAATCTTAACCCGCGCGCCTGGCGTCTGGATCTGGAAAATGCCATTCTCATCCACGATCCGCAGCATGAGCTGGCCGCAAAACGCGATCGCGAGCTGGAGCTCATCCGTACGCATACCACGGTGGTTCGTCATTACCGCGACCTGCAAAGCATTGCCGATTATCCGGTGAAGGTTCGCAAACTCATTCGTCGTTTACGTCGGATCCGTATTGACCGTCTTATCAGCCGTATTCTGTAATGCCCGAGCCCTGTCATCGACAGGGCTTTTTTATGGAGTCCCCGATGCGCATTCTTCTCCTGCTCACCATGCTTACCCTCACCGGCTGCAGCCATATGGCAAACGACAGCTGGTCCGGGCAGGATAAAGCCCAGCACTTTCTCGCATCCGCCATGCTGTCCGCTGCCGGTAATGAGTACGCGCAGCATCAGGGATATAGCCGCGATCGTAGCGCAGCAATCGGCCTGATGTTCTCAGTAAGCCTGGGAGCTTCTAAAGAGCTATGGGACAGCCGCCCAGCGGGAAGCGGCTGGAGCTGGAAGGACTTTGCCTGGGACGTAGCCGGTGCAACAGCCGGCTACGCCGTTTGGCAGATGGCGCATTATTAAAGACGAATACCTTTGCCTTTGCGATGCAGCATAAGGGAAACAATAAAGGCCAGCGCCCCCATCACGGTGACATACCAGAAGAAGGTTGTTTCGCTTCCCCACGATTTAAGCGACAGCGCGACATACTCCGCAGACCCACCGAACAGAGCGTTAGCCACCGCATAAGAAAGTCCGACGCCCAGGGCACGAACCTGTGCCGGGAACATCTCCGCCTTCAAAATACCGCTGATAGCCGTATAGAAGCTGATAATAACGAGTGCAATCATGATTAAGCCAAATGCAGCATAGGGCGAGGTGGTGTGCTGCAGCGCGGTTAACAGCGGAACGGTGCCAAGGGTGAGGAGGCAACCAAATATCAGCATCGAGTTACGACGACCGATTTTGTCCGACAGCGCACCGATAATGGGTTGAATCAGCATGAATACCAGCAGAGCAACCGTCATGACCACGCTTGCAATATTGGCATGCATCCCGGTCGTATTGACCAGATATTTTTGCATATAGGTGGTGAAGGTATAAAAACTCAGCGACCCGGCAGCGGTAAAACCTAAAACCATCAAGAATGCTTTACGATTTCGCCAAAGCCCCTTCATTGAGCCTGCTTCTTTCAGCGATCTGACCTCCTGCCGGGACGTTTCATCCAGCTGGCGGCGTAGCCACAGAGCCACAACGGCCAGCGCAGCGCCCATCGCGAACGGGATGCGCCAGCCCCAGGCGCGCAGATCTTCGTCGCTCAGAATTTGTTGAAGGATTACGACAACCAGCAAAGCCAGCAGCTGCCCGCCGATGAGCGTCACATACTGGAAGGATGCATAGAAGCCTTTTCGTCCCTCAACCGCCACTTCACTCATGTATGTTGCGCTTGTGCCGTATTCGCCCCCAACCGAAAGGCCCTGGAACAGGCGGGCTAGCAATAGCAGCGCTGGAGCCCAGGTTCCTATCGCGTCATATCCGGGCAGGCAGGCGATCACCAGGGAGCCAACACACATCATGCATACGGATATGAGCATGGAGGTCTTGCGCCCTTTTCTGTCGGCGATTCTGCCGAACAGCCATCCGCCTATCGGCCGCATCAAAAACCCGGCGGCAAATACGCCTGCGGTTTGCAGAAGTTGAGTGGTGGTATTGCCGGTTGGGAAAAAGATATGCGCAAAGTAGAGCGAACAGAATGAATAAACGTAAAAATCAAACCATTCTACCAGGTTCCCCGAGGAGGCCCCAACGATTGCCCAAACCCGACGGCGGGTATCTTTGCCTGTTAAATTTGTGTTTTCCGTATCTATACTTGCTACGGTTTCTGTCATTTTAAATCCCCTGTCTCACATTGCGGGCCAGTGCCCTCCCACAGTAAAACCGGATTTAAAACGAATCGTTAGGTAAATAAAATGTTTCCAGTATGTTTCATTTCGTTTTGTGAAGTCGATCGTGTATTGAATTATTAGCGGGCGTAGTAATTACCCCCACTCACGCTGATGCGCTTTTTTTCTGCGTAAATAGTCCTCATCTGCACGAATTTTATCCCACCACTCTTTAAATACCGCCGCAGCTTCTGCTTTTATCGGATCTAACTCGAGTGGTTTCACCTGACGATCTTCATCATACTTTTTTCCGCCCTTATGATTGGCGTATCGTCGGGCACGCGTATAACCCATCTGCATGAATTTTCTGGCCATATCCATGCCCACAAAGTCGTTTTGCTGGCGGTACTCTTCAAACAAGGCATAGATCTCCTTTGCCGAGCGCGTCGCAACGTCTGCATTTTTGTAGCGCCAGTGCGGAAGGATTTCACTTTTGTAAGGTTCTACCGACAGTACACCTTGTTCCCCCCGCCCAACCTGGTAGAGTTCGGGATGGTCACGGAAGTTGATGTTGGCAAAGTCTTGTTGGTAATCAAATGGACGTGTCAAAGCGGCCCCGATGTTAAATTCGTTTTAACAATTGTAGGTCCGCCAGGGTGAAGCCGCCAATAGGGATATTTTCCGTACACAAAGCAAAAAACCCCGCACCTTTCGGTACGGGGTTCTTCTTAATTGATGCCTGG
>CAMKZP010000209.1 GCA_946477805.1 uncultured Enterobacter sp. | reverse complement strand
GCGTTATCGTCGGTCTGGCGATCGGCATCCTGGTCATCAACCCGGATCTGAAAATGCCTGCGGTGACGCAGTACATCGACGGCACCGGCCCGCTGTGGAAAGGCGCCCTGTTCCCGTTCCTGTTCATCACCATCGCCTGCGGCGCGGTCTCTGGCTTCCACGCTCTGATTGCGTCCGGCACCACGCCTAAGCTGCTGGCGAACGAGAAAGACGCACGTCTGATCGGCTACGGCGCGATGCTGATGGAGTCCTTCGTGGCGATCATGGCGCTGGTGGCAGCGTCCATTATCGAGCCGGGCCTGTACTTCGCGATGAACACGCCTCCGGCGGGTCTGGGCATTACCATGCCAAACCTGCATGAAATGGGCGGTGACAACGCGGCGCTGATCATGGCGCAGCTGAAGGACGCGAGCGCACACGCCGCGGCGACCGTCAGCTCCTGGGGCTTTGTGATTTCGCCTGAGCAGATCATGCAAACCGCGAAAGACATCGGCGAGCCGTCCGTATTGAACCGCGCAGGCGGCGCGCCGACGCTGGCTGTCGGTATCGCACACGTGTTCCACAAGGTGCTGCCGTGGGCGGACATGGGCTTCTGGTACCACTTCGGTATTCTGTTCGAAGCGCTGTTCATCCTGACCGCGCTGGACGCGGGTACCCGCGCGGGCCGCTTCATGCTGCAGGACCTGCTCGGCAACTTCGTGCCGTTCCTGAAGAAAACCGACTCTCTGGTGGCGGGCGTTCTGGGTACCGCGGGCTGCGTTGGCCTGTGGGGTTACCTGCTGTATCAGGGCGTTGTCGACCCGCTGGGCGGCGTGAAGAGCCTGTGGCCGCTGTTCGGCATCTCTAACCAGATGCTGGCCGCCGTTGCCCTCGTACTCGGCACCGTGGTCCTCGTGAAGATGAAGCGCACGAAATACATCTGGGTGACCGTCGTGCCTGCGCTGTGGCTGCTGCTCTGCACCACCTGGGCGCTTGGTCTGAAGCTGTTCAGCGCCAATCCACAGCTGGAAGGCTTCTTCTTCATGGCGAACCAGTACAAAGAGAAGATTGCCGCAGGCGGCGCAGATTTAACCGCCCAGCAGATTGCCAACATGAACCATATTGTAGTGAACAACTACACCAACGCGGGTCTGAGCATTCTGTTCCTGGTGGTGGTGTACAGCATCATCTTCTACGGTATCAAAACCTGGATGAACGTGCGCAACGCCGACGGTCGTACGGATAAAGAAACCCCGTACGTGCCGGTGCCGGAAGGCGGCGTGAAGACCTCTTCACATCATTAATCTCCCCCCTTCACCCCAGAGGGAACGTTAATCCCCTCTCCCCTTTGGGGAGAGGGCAGGGTGAGGGGAACTTTCCTGTCTGGAACCCACAATGTTTGGTAACTTAGGCGAAGCGAAAAAATACCTCGGTCAGGCGGCGAAGATGCTGATTGGCATTCCGGACTATGACAACTACGTTGAGCATATGAAGACCCACCATCCGGATAAACCGTACATGACCTACACCGAATTCTTCCGCGAGCGTCAGGAAGCGCGCTACGGCGGAAGTGGAGAAGGCGGCGTACGCTGCTGCTAAAGGAGAGACCATGACCCCGATTGCCGTCACCCTGCTGACCGGTTTTCTCGGCGCAGGTAAAACCACCCTGCTGCGCCACATACTGAACGCGCAGCACGGCTTCAAAATCGCCGTCATTGAAAACGAGTTTGGCGACGTCTCGGTCGACGACCAGCTGATTGGCGATCGCGCCACGCAGATCAAAACCCTGACCAACGGCTGCATCTGCTGCACCCGCTCTAACGAATTAGAAGATGCCCTGCTGGACCTGCTCGACAGCCGCGATCGCGGGGCGATCGACTTCGACCGCCTGGTGATTGAGTGTACCGGCATGGCCGACCCCGGCCCGATTATTCAGACCTTTTTCTCCCATGAAATTCTCTGCCAGCGCTACCTGCTGGACGGCGTAATTGCCCTGGTTGACGCGGTCCACGCCGACGAGCAGATGAACCAGTTCACCCTCGCCCAGTCCCAGATAGGCTACGCCGACCGCATCCTGCTGACCAAAACCGACGTGGCGGGGAGCAGTGAAAAGCTGCGCGAGCGCCTGACGCGCATTAACTCGCGCGCGCCGATTTTTACCGTCACCCACGGCGATATCGACCTGTCTCAGCTGTTCAACACCAACGGCTTTATGCTGGAAGAGAACGTCACCTCACAGCCGCGCTTCCACTTTATGGCGGATAAGCAAAACGACGTCACATCCATTGTGGTTGAGCTGGATTACCCGGTGGACATCAGCGAGGTTTCGCGCGTAATGGAAAACCTGCTGCTGTCGTTTGCCGACAAGCTGCTGCGCTATAAGGGCATGCTGTGGATCGACGGCGAGCCGAACCGCCTGCTGTTTCAGGGCGTGCAGCGCCTGTACAGCGCAGACTGGGACAGGCCGTGGGGCGAGGAAAACCCGCGAAGCGTAATGGTGTTTATCGGCCTGGAACTGCCGGAAGAGGAGATTCGCGCGGCGTTTGCAGGGTTGAAGAAATGACCACCCCGCTTAACTCTGCGCACCAAACTATCCCCTCTCCCCTGCGGGGAGAGGGCCAGGGTGAGGGGTAATTGGCTCAATCCTGTTTCAACGCTTCCGGCAGCGTCACAATCCACAGCTCGCTGTCGGACGCCGGCTTCTTCAGCGGCTTCACGCTGAGCGTGGTTTCAACCGGTTTATCATCAAGCGTTAACCTGCCTTCCGCGTTTACCCGATAATCCTTCAGCTTTTTGCCGTCGACCGGGTTCTGCATCGCCACCTTCACGCCAAAATCATTATCGTTCGCCACCGCAAGCGTTTTGCTGTCTATCAGCGCCAGCCCTTCGGCCTTTTCCTGCTGCCAGCCCAGCGCGCGTAAATCTGCCACCAGGGTCTTATTCGCAAGGGTAATGCCGCGCTGCGCCAGCGCGTTTTGGTCATCAAACTCCGGATAGTCGCCCGGCTTGTCGAATGCCGCCAGATCGCTCGCCTTGCTCAGATCCACCTTATAGATGAGGTTACGCATCGCGTCGTTTTTGTCCTCACCCTGCTCAATAAGCAGAATATGTTGGTTGTCCAGCGCCACTATGTCGCCGATCTTGGCGTCGCTGTTTTTGCTGTAGGCCGCGCTGTCAACGGGGTAACCGTACATCGCGGTTTTTCCGGTCGCCGGGTCGAAGCTGACAAGACGCGTAAACAGCGCCTGCTTTTTGCTCTTCCCGTCGATATCCAGCGTACTCTGCACGGCGGCAATAATACGCCCGTCCGGCATCCGGGTTAGCCCTTCAAACCCCCGGTTCGCCTGACGCCATTTGATGACGTTGGGCAGCCCGCCCGCGATAGCCTTTTCCCCAGCCGCCGCCTGCGGGCCGTGGATCGCCAGAATCTTCCCTTTGCTGTCGACGTTGATCAGGAACGGGCCATACTCGTCGCACAGCCAGTATCCCCCCTTCCCGTCCGGCGTGATGCCTTCCGTATCCAGGCCGCGGTTGTCGCCCTTCAGCGTCTTTAAGGTGTCGCTAAGCGCAACTTCATTGGTAGAGCCAATCACGCCGCTTTGCAGCGGCAGGCCGTTGATGTTGCCTTTATCATCATGCAGGGCGCGGACATCCACGGCCTCCGCTTTGCCGTTTTGCACGCGGATCGTCATCAGCAGCGGCGCGAAATCCGGCGTAACAAATATTTTGGCTTCGCTTTTACCCATCTTTGGCGCATCGGCGTTAGGACCGCGATCGGTCACGGTCGTAAACGTCAGGGCATCGCCCTGCCTGCCGGTGAACAGCAGGCCAGAACCAATCCCCACGGGAAGCCCATCTGGAAACGCCCCGGCAAACGCGCCGCTGTATTTCACGTGCGATCCTTCGGGGAAGCTGACGACGTAGCGCTCAGCGGTTGGCTGTGCCGCGAGGCCAGAGAAAGAGAGCGCGCAGCCGATAAGTGCAGGAATGATTTTTCTTTTCATATTGTTAGCATCCATAAGGTGAAGCCAACACCGTAATGAATAAACGTGTCAGAAAAATGACATCAAAGGGGCAGCGAGAGGCCCGGATGAACGTATAACAATCAGCAGAAATGTAAACCTCTGTCTTGAGATATGACAGTTGAAACATTTTAGGAAATTATTAGAAACTCAATTAATGCGCTTCGAATCAATATCCCCGCCTCGTTCAGTTTATGTTTAGCTAAAACGCTAAATCTTCCCTAAACACGAATAGTTTCCGCATTGACCTTTTGCCATTTCTACACTCCGGCAACATCAACAAATCAAAAAACCAACAAAATCAGCATAAAAACACGACCGGAGTCACATTTGCAGTCATTCACATCGCTTGTTAAGGTGTCCTCAGATTAATTTGATGACGAGGAAATACTCATGAAAAAGCTTAACGTACTTATCCTTGCCGCTCTGACCGCCGTATCTGGCTCCGCGCTCGCCATGGGCGGCAGCATTGAGCAGGGTAAAAACTTTACCAACCTGAATGTGGAAATGGGCAAATCTACTTCCGGCCTGTACGCCGAAGGTAACTGGCTGAAAAATACCGATGACGGCACCACGACCGGTGGCGTAGGCGCAGGCTACAACGTGGAAGTCGGCCCGGTGATGCTGAACGCGGGCGCTAAGGCCCTCTACGTTGGCCCGAAAAAAGGCGATAACGGCGTAGCGTTCCCAATCGGTGGCGGCGTGAAGGTCGCCCTGACCGACAGCATCAACGTATTCGGTGAAGGCTATGTTGCACCAAACGGCCTGAACAACAGCGTTAACAACTACGTTGAAGCCAACGGCGGCGTGAGCTGGTCACCCATCAAACCCGTTACGCTGAAAGTGGGCTACCGCCACGTGAGCGTTGATGGTAAAGACGGTCGTCCAAACCACACGCTGGTTGACGGTGCCTACTTTGGCGGCGGCGTAAGCTTCTAAGGCTTCGTACAGCGCAAAAAAAACCTGCCGTTCGGCAGGTTTTTTTATGGCTGACGTTACTGACGCACCACCACCAGCTTCTGGTTCACAAACTCTTTGATCCCCAGATCCGACAGCTCGCGCCCGTAGCCGGAGCGCTTCACGCCGCCAAACGGCAGCTCCGCCGCGGTATCCGTCAGCCAGTTGATGTACACCATGCCGGTCTCGATACGCGACGCCATTTTCTTCGCGCGTTCGATATCCTGACTGAACACCGCGCCGCCCAGGCCGTAGTGGGAGTCGTTAGCCAGCGCGACCGCTTCGTCGTCGCTTTTCACCACGTAAACCTGCGCCACCGGGCCGAAGAACTCTTCGAAGTACGCCGGGTTATCGCGCGAGATATGGGTCAGGATCGTCGGCTCAAAGAAACTTCCGTCACGCTGAACCGGCTTGCCGCCGTGGTGCAGCTTCGCGCCATTTTTCACGGCTTCGTTAACCTGTTTTGTAAGCGTCTCGAGCGCATCTTTAGACGACAGCGGCCCCAGCGTGGTGCTTTCGTCCAGCGGATCGCCAATCTTCACCTGCTTAAACGCCTCGGTGAATTTGCTCAGGAACGCGTCAGCAATCTTCTCGTGGAGAATAAAGCGCTTCGCCGCCGTACAAACCTGCCCGGCGTTATTGAGGCGCGCGTTAACGCCGATCTTCACGGCTTTCTCCAGGTCGGCGTCGTCCAGCACCACGAACACGTCGTTACCGCCCAGCTCAAGCGTGGATTTTTTGATGTGCTTCGCCGCCTGCGCCGCGACCGCGCTGCCCGCTTTCTCGGAGCCCGTCAGAGCCGCGCCCTGAACTCGCGGATCGGCGATAATATTCGCCACCTGTTCGGACGAGATAAACAGGTTTGTCCAGGCCCCTTCCGGCGCGCCCGCCTCGCGCACCAGATGCGCAAAGGTCTCCGCACAGTGCGGCACGATGCTGGCGTGCTTGGCGATTACCGGGTTACCCGCTGCCAGGTTCGGCGCGAGTACGCGCATCAGCTGATAGTAGGGGAAGTTCCACGGCTCAACGGCCATCAGCACGCCGATGGGGTGGTGCTCAACCCAGGCTTCACCGAGCTCAGACTCATATTTGACCGGCGCCAGGAACTGCTTCGCGTTGTCGGCATAATAGCGGGCGATCTGCGCGCACAGTTTTACCTCACCGCGGCTCTGTTCGATAAGCTTACCCATCTCCTGGCTGGCGATTTTAGCCAGATCCTCCACGCGGTCGTCGATAAGATCGGCGAGTTTATGCAGCACGGGTAAACGCTGTTCGATATCCCCTTTCGCCCAGTCCGAATGATAGAGCGCATCGGCCGCCTTGAGCGCCGCCTCGATATCCGCGTCAGTATGGGAGGGATACGCTTTGATGAGCTGGTTAGTGGCAGGATTTACTGTCTGATAAGCCATGTCGAATCTCCTTAATTTACCGCTTAGGGTATTAAGGGTAGTCAACGTGACTGGCTATGGGCGTAAAGTTGGGTATATCCGGAAGGTTCTGATGCCGTGCCGTCCCCCCGCCCGGATTAGCCGGGGGACAACGCGCCGTTAGCGATTCACCTGCAGCACTTCCTGCGAGCCCTTATGCGCCTCCACTTCCTGCACCGTCAACCACAGCGGTTTCTTGCCAAAGGTTTCGTAGAGTTTCAGCTGATCGTCATAATGCTTATCGGTTTTGCCATCCGGCGCTATGAACCCGCTCTGGCCGGGGGCGACCACGTCCCAGGCCAGAACCGGGCTTTTTCCCGATGACGGCGAGAAGACAATCATGTCATTTTCCG
>CAMKZP010000208.1 GCA_946477805.1 uncultured Enterobacter sp. | reverse complement strand
GGATATGGAAAAATTACATCAGGCAAATACGCTGGAGGAGATAAAAACAATTATCGACCGCTTCTGATTTAATTATTTAATCCGATTCATCTCAACATTACGCATCAGCGTGGTGGAGCGTACTCTACTCAAAATAAAGGGGACAACAATGAAAATCATGGCTATTTGCGGTTCAGGCCTGGGCAGTAGTTTTATGGTCGAAATGAATATTAAAAAGGTGCTCAAAAAGCTGGATATCGAGGCCGAGGTGGAACATTCCGATCTCTCTTCCGCCACGCCCGGGGCGGCCGATCTGTTCGTGATGGCAAAAGACATTGCCGCCAGCGCCAGCGTGCCGGAGAGCCAGCTGGTGGTGATTAATAACATCATTGATATCAACGAACTCGAAGCGCAGCTGCGCGCCTGGTTCGAAAAACAATAACCCGGTTTAGGCGAGGTGGATATGTTTATCCTTGAAACGCTGAATTTCGTTGTTGATATATTAAAAGTGCCTTCGGTGCTGGTCGGTTTAATTGCCTTGATTGGCCTTGTGGCGCAGAAAAAAGCCTTTTCTGACGTGGTCAAAGGCACCATCAAAACCATCCTTGGCTTTATTGTCCTCGGCGGCGGCGCCACGGTGCTGGTGGGGTCATTAAATCCGCTGGGCGGCATGTTCGAGCACGCCTTTAATATTCAGGGCATTATTCCGAATAATGAAGCAATTGTGTCGATTGCGCTGGAGAAATACGGAGCCTCGACCGCGCTGATTATGGCCTTCGGGATGGTGGCGAATATTATCGTCGCGCGCTTTACCCGCCTGAAGTACATCTTCCTGACCGGGCACCACACCTTCTACATGGCGTGCATGATTGGCGTGATCCTGACGGTGGCGGGCTTTGAAGGCGTGGGGCTGGTCTTTACCGGCTCGCTGATCCTCGGCCTGATCATGGCGTTCTTCCCCGCGATTGCGCAGCGCTACATGAAGCGCATTACCGGCAACGACGAGATCGCCTTCGGCCACTTCGGCACGCTGGGCTACGTTCTCTCCGGCTGGATTGGCAGCAGGGTCGGCAAAGGCTCACGCTCAACCGAAGAGATGAATCTGCCGAAAAACCTCAGCTTCCTGCGCGACTCTTCAATCTCCATCTCCCTGACCATGATGATTATCTACCTGATCATGGCGGTGAGCGCCGGACGTGAGTACGTGGAGGCCACCTTCAGCGGCGGCCAAAACTACCTGGTTTACGCCATCATCATGGCGATCACCTTCGCGGCAGGCGTGTTCATCATTCTGCAGGGCGTGCGCCTGATTCTGGCGGAAATCGTTCCGGCCTTTACCGGCTTCTCGGAAAAACTGGTGCCCAATGCGCGACCCGCGCTGGACTGCCCGGTGGTCTATCCGTATGCACCCAACGCGGTACTGATTGGCTTCCTGTTCAGCTTCCTCGGCGGGATTGTGGGGCTGTTGATTTGCGGCCAGTTTAGCTGGGTGCTGATCCTGCCGGGCGTGGTGCCGCACTTCTTCACCGGTGCGACGGCGGGCGTATTTGGTAACGCCACCGGCGGACGTCGCGGGGCGATGATCGGCGCGTTCGCCAACGGCCTGCTGATCACCTTCCTGCCGGTCCTGCTGCTGCCCGTGCTCGGCGCGATTGGCTTTGCCAATACCACCTTCTCGGACGCCGACTTCGGTGCCGTGGGGATTGTGCTGGGCAACCTGGCGCGCTTCCTGTCGCCGCTGGCGATTACCGGACTCGTCGTTGCGTTGTTCGCGCTGCTGGTGGCGTACAACGTGTTCGCTAAAAACAAACCTGCTGGCGGTAACGCGCAGGAAAACACCGGAGCCAAATCATGAATGAGAATGAGATAACCCATCTGGCGCGCCAGATCCGCCTTGAGACGCTGAAATCCCTGACGCAGCTGGGTTTTGGTCACTACGGCGGCAGCATGTCAGTGGTGGAAACGCTGGCCGTGCTCTACGGCGCGGTTATGAACATTGACCCGGCGGATCCGGACTGGCCAGAGCGTGACTATTTTGTGCTGTCGAAGGGGCATGCGGGCCCGGCGCTCTACAGCACTCTGGCGATTAAGGGCTACTTCCCGGTTGAGGAGCTGGGCACGCTGAACCAGAACGGCACGCGTCTGCCTAGCCACCCTGACCGCCTGAAAACCCGCGGCGTGGATGCCACCACCGGCTCGCTGGGGCAGGGGATCTCGATTGCGGGCGGCATGGCGCTGTCGCACAGGCTGGCGGGGAGGCCAAACCGGGTGTTTTGCATCGTCGGCGACGGCGAGCTGAACGAGGGGCAGTGCTGGGAGGCGTTCCAGTTTATCGCCCACCATCGCCTTAATAACCTGACGGTATTCGTGGACTGGAACAAACAGCAGCTCGACGGCGAGCTGGATGAAATCATCAGCGCCTTTGACCTGGAAGGTAAATTCCGCGCCTTTGGCTATGACGTGGTGACGGTAAAAGGGGACGACATTCCGGCGCTGCTGGAGGTGACCTCCCTGATACCCGAGGCCGATGCGCGTCCGCTCGTCGTCATCCTCGACAGCATAAAAGGGCAGGGGGTGCCGTATCTCGAACAGCTCGGCAACTCGCACCACCTGCGTCTGACCGAGGAGAGCAAAGCGGCGCTCAACGAGACGATCCGCCAACTGGAGGCTACACATGATTAAGGTTGCACCTGCAGGACAGAAAGATGCCGTTGAGATGCGCAAGGTCTACGCGGGCTTTGTGGCAAAACAGATTGAGGCAGAAAGTGAGATTATCGCCCTGGAAGCGGATCTGATGAGCTCAATGGCGATGGACGGCGTGGCGCGCGATTACCCGCAGCACGTGATCAACTGCGGCATTATGGAGGCCAACGTCATCGGCACGGCGGCCGGGCTGTCGCTGACCGGGCGCAAGCCGTTCGTCCACACCTTTACCGCCTTTGCCAGCCGCCGCTGCTTCGACCAGCTGTTTATGTCCCTGGACTACCAGCGCAACAACGTGAAGGTCATCGCCTCAGACGCGGGCGTCACGGCCTGCCACAACGGCGGCACGCATATGTCGTTTGAGGATATGGGCATCGTACGCGGCCTGGCGCATTCGGTGGTGCTGGAGGTGACCGATGCGGTGATGTTTGAGGACGTGCTGCGTCAGCTTATCGATCTCGAAGGGTTCTACTGGGTGCGCACCATTCGCAAGCAGGCGCCGAGCGTCTATGCGCCGGGATCGTCTTTCACCATCGGCAAAGGAAACGTGCTGCGCGAAGGAACCGATATTACCCTGATCGCCAACGGCATCATGGTGGCGGAAGCGCTGGAAGCGGCGCGCCAGCTGGAGCAGGAGGGCGTGAGCGCGGCGGTCATCGACATGTTTACCCTCAAGCCCATCGACCGGATGCTGGTGAAAAACTACGCCGAGAAAACCGGGCGCATCGTGACCTGTGAAAACCACAGCATTCACAACGGGCTGGGATGGGCGGTGGCCGCGGTGCTGGTGGAAACCTGTCCGGTGCCGATGCGACGGGTTGGGGTGAAGGAGCGTTACGGCCAGGTAGGGACGCAGGACTTTCTGCAGAAGGAGTATGGCCTGACGGCGCATGACATTGTCTCGGCGGCGCGAGAGCTGCTGTAATAAAAAAGGCGACCGGTTGAGCGGTCGCCTTTTTGTTGCCCGGCGGCGCTAACGCTTACCGGGCCTGCGGTCCTGTAGGCCGGAAAAGCGAAGCGCCATCCGGCAGAACCTGAGGATTACTGCTGCTGCGAAGACTGGATCGCGGTCAGTGCAATGGTGTAGACGATATCGTCAACCAGCGCGCCACGAGACAGGTCGTTCACAGGCTTGCGCATCCCCTGCAGCATCGGCCCGATGGAGATCAGGTCTGCAGAGCGCTGTACCGCTTTGTAGGTGGTGTTACCGGTGTTCAGATCCGGGAAGATGAACACGGTAGCGCGACCTGCAACCGGAGAGTTCGGCGCTTTGGATTTCGCAACGTCAGCCATTACCGCAGCATCGTACTGCAGCGGGCCGTCGATCATCAGGTCAGGACGTTTCTCCTGCGCCAGACGGGTCGCTTCGCGGACTTTCTCGACATCGCTACCCGCGCCGGAGGTACCGGTGGAGTAGGAGAGCATCGCTACGCGCGGTTCGATACCGAAGGCAATCGCGGAGTCCGCAGACTGAATAGCGATTTCAGCCAGCTGTTCTGCCGTTGGATCCGGGTTGATCGCGCAGTCGCCGTAAACGTAAACCTGTTCAGGCAGCAGCATGAAGAACACGGAGGAGACCAGAGAGCTGCCCGGTGCCGTTTTGATCAGCTGCAGCGGTGGACGGATGGTGTTCGCGGTGGTGTGAACCGCACCGGAAACCAGACCGTCAACTTCGTCCTGCTCCAGCATCAGCGTGCCCAGCACCACGTTGTCTTCCAGCTGCTCGCGCGCAACGGCTTCGGTCATGCCCTTGCTCTTACGCAGCTCAACCAGACGCGCAACGTAGCTTTCGCGAACCACTTCCGGGTCAACGATTTCGATACCCGCGCCCAGCTCAACGCCCTGAGACGCCGCCACGCGGTTGATCTCATCAGGGTTACCCAGCAGCACGCAGGTCGCGATGCCGCGCTCGGCGCAGATGGCCGCCGCTTTAACGGTACGCGGTTCGTCGCCTTCTGGCAGAACAACGCGTTTGCCCGCTTTACGCGCCAGCTCGGTCAGCTGGTAGCGGAACGCTGGCGGAGACAGACGACGGCTGCGCTCGGAGGTCGCGGTCAGGGATTCGATCCAGTCTGCGTTGATGTAGCCCGCAACGTATTCCTGAACTTTCTCGATACGCTCGTGGTCATCAACCGGCACTTCCAGGTTGAAGCTCTGCAGACTCAGAGAGGTCTGCCAGGTGTTGGTGTTCACCATGAAGACCGGCAGGCCCGTCGCGAACGCGCGTTCGCACAGCTTGCTGACGCGTGGGTCCATCTCGTAGGCACCGGTCAGCAGGATAGCGCCGATTTCCACGCCGTTCATCGCGGCCAGACACGCGGCAACCAGCACGTCAGGACGGTCAGCGGAGGTCACCAGCAGGGAGCCAGCGCGGAAGTGTTCCAGCATGTGCGGAATGCTGCGCGCGCAGAAGGTCACTGACTTCACGCGGCGGGTGTTGATATCGCCTTCGTTAACCACGGTGGCGTTCAGGTGGCGCGCCATATCGATGGCACGGGTGGCAATCAGGTCGAAGCTCCACGGCACCGCGCCCAGAACCGGCAGCGGGCTGGCGTCCTGCAGCTTAGCTGGATCAACTTTAACCACTTTCGCTTTGGAGGAGTCGTCGAAGATCTCGGACAGGTCAGGGCGAGTACGGCCCTGCTCGTCAACCGGTGCGTTCAGCTTGTTAACGATAACGCCGGTGATGTTCGAGTTTTTCGCGCCGCCGAAGCTGCTGCGCGTCAGTTCGATACGCTCTTTCAGCTGTTCCTGGGTGTCGGTACCCTGGGACATAACGAACACGATTTCCGCGTTCAGGGTTTTCGCGATTTCGAAGTTCAGCGACTGCGCGAACTGGTGTTTACGCGTTGGCACCAGGCCTTCAACCAGCACCACTTCTGCGTCCTGCGCGTTCGCGTGGTAGTTGGCGATGATCTCTTCCATCAGCACGTCTTTCTGGTTGCTGGACAGCAGAGACTCAACGTGGCTCATCTTCAGCGGTTCAGCCGCTGGCAGAGTGGAGTTTTTGCGAATAATGGAGGTGGTCTGGTCTGGCGCATCGCCACCGGCACGCGGCTGGGCGATGGGCTTAAAGACGCTCAGACGAACGCCTTTGCGTTCCATAGCACGGATCACGCCAAGGCTGACGCTGGTCAGGCCGACGCTGGTTCCGGTAGGGATCAGCATAATAGTACGGGACACGGTTTATCCTCTTTCGTTAACGCCGCAAAGTGGGCGGGTTACAAAACAGCACCGCCAGCATTGCTGGCGGTGTGGAATCAGGCAGTCAGACGGTGCGCGTCTTGCGCGATGACCAGCTCTTCGTTAGTTGGGATAACGATCGCCGGGCGGGTGCCTTCTTTGTTGATGAAGCCAGACTTGCCAAAGCGGGCAGCCAGGTTACGCTCGTGATCAACGTCGAAGCCCAGAACGCCCAGTTTGCCCAGGGACAGTTCACGCACCATTGCCGCGTTCTCACCGATACCACCGGTGAAGATCACCGCGTCCAGACGACCGTCCATCAGTGCAGTGTAAGAACCGATGTATTTCGCCAGACGGTGGCAGTAAACGTCCATTGCACGTTTAGCGTCTTCTTTCTCTGCGTAGTTGTCTTCAACGTAACGGCAGTCGCTGGTGACTTCGGTCAGACCCAGCAGGCCAGACTCTTTGGTCAGCATTTTGTTGATGTCGTCAACGCTCATGCCCAGGGTGTCGTGCAGGTGGAAGATGATCGCCGGGTCGATGTCACCGGAACGCGTACCCATCACCAGACCTTCCAGCGGGGTCAGGCCCATGGAGGTATCAACACATTTACCGTTGCGGATAGCAGAAACGGAACCACCGTTGCCCAGGTGGCAGGTGATGATGTTCACTTCTTCAACCGGCTTGTTCAGAACTTTTGCGGCTTCCTGCGTCACATAGAAGTGGCTGGTGCCGTGCGCGCCGTAGCGACGTACGCCGTGCTCTTTGTACAGGCTGTACGGCAGAGCATACAGGTAAGACTCTTCCGGCATGGTCTGATGGAACGCGGTGTCGAACACGGCCACGTTTTTGTCTTTCAGATTCGGGAAGGATTT
>CAMKZP010000207.1 GCA_946477805.1 uncultured Enterobacter sp. | reverse complement strand
CCGGTCAGCGCGGCAAAGAAGATAAACGGGCCGACAAACAGCCCGACATAGAAATGGAGTCGACGCAGCAGGTTTCCCCATGCCGCGCGCGGAGTGCAGGTAGTCATACTTTTCCTTTTTAAGGCAAAAAGTTATCGATTTTGTTTTTAAAGGGAAAAAGCAGACCGGCGCGGCGGCGCGCGGGTATCGGGATAGAGCCAGGGAAAAAAGTGCCAGAGGCTAACCGTCTGGCGAGGCGGCTTAACGCGGAGCCTTTGCAGCACTGCGCTCAGCAAAACGATCAGCGCCAGCATCATGCCCGGTACGTGGGCTAACAGCACGCAGTAGCCGCAGGCTTCCGCGTGGTCCACGGGCATGGCGTGCTGCATGCCGCCATGATGTTCGTCCATCGACATCATGCTCATGTCATGATGCATGCCCGGCATCGCGCTCATGGGATCTTTTTGCAGCGAGACGGAGATCAGCGGAGCAACCACGATCAGCAGGATCGCAAACAGCGCGGTCAAAGCCGCTGCGCGTTTCCAGCCGTGCCGATGCAGTACGTTATCCACTTACCCTCCACTGAAGAGGCAAGCATTGTAAATGATTTATGTCGGAAGAGTTAATGCGAGAGGTGCGAAAGAATAAAAAAAGGGCCAGCCTCGCGGCCAGCCCTTTTTAACAGGATGTTGCTAAAGCGAATCTTAGTTCAGACGCTCTTTGATACGAGCAGACTTACCAGTACGCTCACGCAGGTAGTACAGTTTAGCTTTACGTACAGCACCACGACGTTTAACAGCAATGCTGTCAACTACCGGAGAGTGAGTCTGGAAGACACGCTCAACGCCTTCGCCGTTGGAAATTTTACGAACAGTGAATGCAGAGTGCAGACCGCGGTTACGAATAGCGATAACCACGCCCTCGAATGCCTGCAGACGTTTTTTGGAACCTTCAACAACCCATACTTTCACTTCCACGGTGTCACCTGGACGGAAGGAAGGTACGTCCTGCTTCATCTGCTCTTGTTCAAGTTGCTTAATAATGTTGCTCATAATTTAATCTCTTATCCTGGGTAAACTGATATTCGGGAGCGTATTACGCCTTCCCATCATGTTCATGCTGCTGGTGCTCGTGTTCAGTTTTGAACTCGGCCAGCAACGTTGCTTGCTCTTCAGTCAGAGCCAGGTTTTCCAGAAGTTCAGGTCTTCTAAGCCAGGTTCGGCCCAGCGACTGCTTCAAACGCCAGCGACGTATCTCGGCATGGTTTCCTGACAGTAACACTGCCGGGACGTCCATCCCTTCTAACACTTCAGGACGAGTATAGTGTGGGCAGTCCAGCAATCCATCGGCAAAAGAATCTTCTGTTGCCGAAGCTTCATGGCCCAGTACACCCGGAATAAACCGGGCAACGGAGTCAATCAGCGTCATTGCGGGTAACTCACCACCGCTGAGAACGTAATCGCCGATAGACCATTCTTCGTCAATCTCGGTTTGAATTACGCGCTCATCTATCCCTTCGTAGCGTCCACAGACCAGAATCAGCTTTTGATTCGTCGCCAGTTCGCTCACGCCCGCTTGATCAAGCTTGCGTCCCTGAGGTGACAGATAAATCACCTTTGCGCCTTCACCTGCCGCGGCTTTTGCTGTGTGAATGGCGTCCCGTAAGGGTTGCACCATCATTAACATCCCCGGTCCGCCGCCGTAAGGACGATCGTCCACGGTACGGTGCCGGTCATGAGTAAAGTCACGAGGACTCCAGCTCTGGATGTTCAGCAGGCCATTTTTTACTGCCCGGCCAGTTACCCCGTAATCAGTAATCGCGCGGAACATTTCAGGAAACAGGCTAATTATGCCAATCCACATAGCGCCGTCTTTTACCGTTTATCCGGAGAATTTAAAAACCAGGATCCCAATCTACTTCAATCGTTTGAGTAGTGAGATCGACATTCTTGATAACCTGTCCATCGAGGAACGGAACCAACCGCTCCTTGATGCCAAATGCATCTTTCAGGTTTGCCTTAATGACGAGAACGTCATTTGACCCGGTTTCCATCATATCAATGACTTTTCCCAGGCTGTAGCCGTCGGTAGTCACCACCTGGCAGCCCATAAGGTCTTTCCAGTAGTAGTCACCCGCTTCCAGCTTCGGCAACTGCGACGAATCCACGACAATTTCACAATTAGTCAGCGCATTCGCGGCATCACGATCGTCAACGCCTTTCAGCTTAATGACGATATCCTGATTGTGGTGACGCCAGCTTTCCAGCTCGACCGTTTCCCACTTACCGGCCTTCTGGATAAACCAGGGCTGGTAATTAAAAATGCTTTCAGCGTCTTCAGTGGAGGAAAACACTCTGAGCCAACCACGGATACCGTAGCAAGAACCCATTTTTCCCAATACGATCGGTTCAACAGGTGCTTTATTGCTCATCATGACCACCGTGACAGATTAAGCTGCTTTGTTTGCTGCTTTGATCAGCGTAGCAACGCGATCGGAAACAGTAGCGCCCTGGCCAACCCAGTGAGCGATACGATCCAGATCCAGACGAGTTTCTTCTTCTGCGCCAGCGGCCAGTGGGTTGAAGAAACCAACGCGCTCGATGAAGCGACCGTTGCGTGCATTACGGCTGTCAGTCACAACAACCTGGTAGAACGGACGCTTTTTAGCGCCGTGACGAGCTAAACGAATAGTAACCATAACATCCTCTTGTGTGAATAAAACAACCGGGCCCCATCGAGGAACGGAGCCCGGGTGTCATATTAAAAGCCCGAAAATTTTACTGATTTTTGGGGAAAATGCAATCAGCAGTTGTAAAGTCTGCTGTAAAAGGCCGCCGGCGAGCACGCAGAAAGCGGAACGTACACGCAGTACGCGAGCATTCCGAGCACTCCCCGGCGTCAAAATGGCAAACAAGCCAGGGCGATCAGCGGCCAGGGAATCCTGGCGGCATCATACCCTTCATGCCGCGCATCATCTTCGCCATGCCGCCTTTCTTCATTTTCTTCATCATGCGCTGCATGTCGTCAAACTGCTTCAGAAGGCGGTTCACGTCCTGCACCTGCATGCCGCAGCCCGCTGCGATACGGCGCTTACGGGAACCCTTGATGAGTTCTGGCTTCGCACGCTCTTTCAGCGTCATCGAGTTGATGATCGCCTCCATACGCACCAGCACCTTGTCATCCATCTGGGATTTCACGTTGTCGGGGATTTGGCCCATGCCCGGCAGTTTGCCCATCAGACTGGCCATACCGCCCATGTTTTTCATCTGGCGCAGCTGCTCAAGGAAGTCGGTCAGGTCGAAACCGTCGCCTTTTTTCAGCTTGCTGGCGAGCTTTTCAGCCTGCGCGCGGTCAACCTTGCTCTCGATATCTTCAATCAGCGACAGCACGTCGCCCATGCCGAGAATACGTGAAGCGATACGGTCCGGATGGAACGGCTCCAGCGCCTCAGTCTTCTCACCCACGCCGAGGAATTTAATCGGCTTACCGGTGATATGACGAATGGAGAGCGCCGCACCGCCGCGGGCGTCGCCGTCCACTTTAGTTAATACAACACCGGTTAACGGCAGCGCTTCGTTAAACGCTTTCGCGGTATTGGCCGCATCCTGGCCGGTCATCGCATCCACAACAAACAGGGTTTCTACCGGGTTGATAGAAGCATGCACCTGCTTGATCTCGTCCATCATCGCTTCGTCAACGTGCAGACGACCGGCGGTATCCACCAGCAGCACGTCGTAGAATTTCAGCTTCGCTTCTTTCAGCGCCGCGTTAACGATGTCGACGGGCTTCTGGGCCACATCGGAAGGGAAGAAATCTACGCCAACCTGCTCTGCCAGGGTTTCCAGCTGTTTGATCGCCGCCGGGCGATACACGTCGGCAGACACCACCAGCACTTTTTTCTTGTGCTTCTCACGCAGGAATTTACCCAGCTTACCAACGCTGGTCGTTTTACCCGCACCCTGTAGACCCGCCATCAGCACGACTGCCGGCGGCTGAGCCGCCAGGTTAAGCACCTGGTTCTCTTCGCCCATCGCCGCAACCAGCTCGTTACGGACGATTTTGACGAACTCCTGACCCGGGGTCAGGCTTTTGTTCACTTCATGACCAACCGCTTTCTCTTTAACACGGCTGATAAAATCACGCACGACCGGCAGCGCCACGTCGGCTTCGAGCAGCGCCATGCGCACTTCGCGCAGCGTCTCTTTAACATTTTCTTCGGTAAGGCGTCCGCGGCCGCTGATGTTGCGCAGCGTGCGCGACAAACGATCGGTTAAATTATCAAACATTGTCTCTCGCCTGGGGTAGAAACGTTGGGTCGCGTGAGCGACACATACACAGAATTTTGCCGGAGTATAACATGAAGGCGCCTTTGTTGTTATGCAACGGTTGGAGCACGCGTCACGTAACGTTATACTGCTTCTCTTTCTTATTAAGACAACTGTCGACGCCTATATGCCTGTTTTCGCACTGATCGCCCTTGTTGCCTACTCTGTCAGCCTCGCGCTGATCATCCCTGGCCTGCTGCAAAAAAACAGCGGCTGGCGGCGCATGGCTATTCTTTCGGCGGTGATCGCATTGATAAGCCACGCATTTGCGCTGGAATCACGCATCATTCCCGGCGACGGCAGCGTGCAAAACCTGAGCGTATTAAACGTGGGCTCGCTGGTGAGCCTGATGATCTGTACGGTGATGACCATTGTCGCGTCAAAGAATCGCGGCTGGCTGCTGTTGCCGATTATTTACGCCTTCGCGCTGATCAACCTGGCCTTAGCCACCTTCATGCCTAACGAATTCATTACGCATCTGGAAGCTACGCCGGGAATGTTAGTCCATATTGGCCTGTCGCTGTTCTCCTACGCGACGCTGATCATTGCCGCGCTCTACGCCATGCAGCTCGCGTGGATTGACTACCAGCTGAAGAACAAAAAGCTGGCCTTCAATCATGAAATGCCGCCGCTGATGGTCATTGAGCGTAAGATGTTTCACATCACCCAGGTCGGGGTAGTCCTGCTGACGTTAACGCTCTGCACTGGCCTGTTTTATATGAAGAACCTGTTTAGCGTGGAGAATATCGATAAAGCGGTCCTCTCCATCGTCGCGTGGTTTGTCTATATTGTCCTGTTATGGGGCCATTATCACGAAGGCTGGCGCGGCCGCCGCGTTGTCTGGTTCAACGTAGCGGGTGCAGGCATTCTCACCCTTGCCTATTTTGGCAGCCGCTTCATACAGCAGTTTGCTGGCTAAGTAACAAAGGAGTTCCCCCTGGAACACATCTCTACCACCACGCTGATCGTCACCCTGATCGTCATGGTGGTCATCTCCGCCTATTTCTCCGGCTCGGAAACCGGCATGATGACGCTGAACCGCTATCGGCTGCGTCACCGCGCCAAACAGGGTAACCGCGCCGCACGTCGCGTTGAAAAGCTGCTGCGCAAGCCGGACCGCCTGATTAGCCTGGTGCTCATCGGCAACAACCTCGTGAACATTCTCGCCTCTGCGCTGGGTACCATCGTCGGGATGCGCCTGTACGGCAACGCCGGCGTGGCGATTGCTACCGGTGTGCTGACGTTTGTGGTGCTGGTGTTTGCTGAAGTGCTGCCTAAAACCATCGCCGCGCTGTATCCGGAGAAGGTTGCCTACCCGAGCAGCTTCCTGCTGGCACCGCTGTTGATTCTGATGATGCCGTTGGTCTGGCTGCTGAACCTGGTCACTCGCCTGCTGATGCGCATGGTCGGCATCAAAGCGGATGTCACCATCAGCAGCGCGCTCAGTCAGGACGAGCTGCGCACCATCGTGAATGAATCCCGCTCACAGATCTCACGCCGTAATCAGGACATGCTCCTGTCGGTTCTCGATCTTGAAAAGGTGAGCGTTGACGACATCATGGTGCCCCGCAACGAAATCGTCGGGATTGATATTAACGACGACTGGAAAGCCATTGTGCGCCAGCTGACGCACTCGCCGCATGGACGCATCGTGCTTTACCGCGACTCGCTGGATGACACCATCAGCATGCTGCGCGTGCGTGAAGCCTATCGCCTGATGACTGAAAAAAACGAGTTCACCAAAGAGGTAATGCTCCGCGCCGCTGACGAGATTTACTACGTGCCGGAAGGCACCCCCCTCAGCACGCAGCTGGTGAAGTTCCAGCGCAATAAGAAGAAAGTCGGCCTGGTGGTCGATGAGTACGGCGATATTCAGGGGCTGGTGACGGTCGAGGATATTCTGGAAGAGATAGTCGGGGACTTCACGACGTCAATGTCCCCTTCCCTGGCTGAAGAGGTGACGCCGCAAAACGATGGCTCGGTGCTGATTGACGGTAGTGCGAACATACGTGAACTCAACAAAGCCTTTAACTGGCACTTACCGGAAGATGAAGCGCGCACGATAAACGGCATGATTCTGGAAGCGCTGGAAGAGATCCCGGCGGCTGGCACGCGAGTTCGAATTGAGCAATACGATATTGATATCCTGGACGTTCAGGACAATATGATTAAGCAGGTGAAAGTGCTGCCCGTTAAGCCGCTACGGGAAAGCGTCGCTGAATAATGATGTAGGCCGGGTCAGGCGAAGCCGCCACCCGGCGCTACGGGCAGGCAAATTACGCTTTCGCTTTCGCCACGGTCACCATTGCTGCGCGAATGGTACGGCCGTTCAGGGTATAGCCTTTCTGCATCACGCCCAGCACTTTGCCGGCTTCAACGTCTTCTGATTCCACCATCGCAATCGCCTGGTGAACGTTGGGATCCAGCGGTACGTTAG
>CAMKZP010000206.1 GCA_946477805.1 uncultured Enterobacter sp. | reverse complement strand
TGCTTGCGGTCTATATTCAGGCTAATGCGCTGTCCGCAGGCGCCGCGTGGCAAATCTACGGCGTGCTGGCGCTGGTGCTCGTCGCGCTGGTGGCGCGCTACCTGCCGCGGGCAGGCCAGCTCCATCGGCCGGGCAGCGCGCCGGAGCCGCTGGTGCTGACGGCGGATTTAAAGCGTCTGGTCTGGAGCTACAGCCTGGCGGGGTTTGGCTATATCCTGCCCGCGACCTTTCTGTCGCAGATGGCGACCGTGCGTTTTCCCGGCAGCCTGTTCGCCCAGTTTGTCTGGCCGATATTCGGCATAGCGTCCGTTGTCGGCATTGCGCTCAGCATCATTCTGCGTCACACCTCCACGTCCAACCGCAGGCTGGCTATCGTGCTGTGGCTGCAGGGTGCTGGCGGCCTGGCTGCTGCCGGGTATTGGCGGGCTGCTGCTCGGCGGGCTGCTGGTGGGCGGCGGGTTCCTGTGCGCCGTGCAACTTTCTCTGTTATATGGACGCGAGCTGGCGCCTAACCACACGCGCTATATGGCGGGGCTGCTCACCACCGGCTATGCCATCGGACAGCTGGTTGGCCCCGTCACTTCGGCGCTGTCGACCTGGCTTACGCACCGGCTGGAGCCTGCGCTGGGGCTGGCGGGCGTTGCGCTGTTCGTCGGCGGGGCGCTGGTCTGGAACCGTCAGGCTGAAAGGCAAAAGCAATTGCAATAATTATCATCGTGAATACTGGATTATGTGCGCCGCCTCACGCACAATGAGCGCACACTTTTGCCACAACGAGGGCAGAAGACGCCACACCTGCAGGAGATAACAATGCCATCACTCAGTAAAGAAGCTGCCCTGGTCCACGAAGCTCTGGTTGCGCACGGTCTTGAAACGCCACTGCGCCCGCCGGTTCAGGAGTTGGATAATGAAACCCGTAAGAATCTGATTTCCGGCCATATGACCGAAATCATGCAACTGCTGAATCTCGATCTGAGCGATGACAGTCTGATGGAGACGCCGCGTCGCATCGCAAAAATGTACGTCGACGAGATTTTCTCCGGCCTCGATTACGCGAACTTCCCCAAAATCACCGTCATCGAAAACAAGATGAAGGTCGATGAGATGGTAACGGTTCGCGACATCACGCTGACCAGCACCTGCGAGCACCACTTCGTGACCATCGATGGTAAAGCGACGGTAGCCTATATTCCGAAAGATACGGTGATTGGGCTGTCCAAAATCAACCGCATCGTCCGCTTCTTCTCCCAGCGTCCGCAGGTGCAGGAACGTCTGACGCAGCAGATCCTGATCGCGCTGCAGACCCTGCTGGGCACCAATAACGTGGCGGTCTCCATCGACGCGGTGCACTACTGCGTGAAGGCGCGCGGTGTCCGCGATGCGACCAGTGCAACCACCACCACGTCGCTGGGTGGCCTGTTTAAGTCGAGCCAGAACACCCGCCAGGAGTTCCTGCGCGCCGTGCGTCACCACAACTAATCAAACGGGGCTGGCACCATGGAGCGAAACGTCACGCTCGATTTTGTTCGCGGCGTCGCGATCCTCGGTATCCTCCTGCTGAACATCAGCGCCTTCGGCCTGCCGAAGGCGGCTTACCTTAATCCCGCCTGGTACGGCGATATCACCCAACGCGATGCGTGGACGTGGGCGATCCTCGATCTCTTTGCCCAGGTGAAGTTTCTGACTCTTTTCGCACTGCTTTTCGGCGCGGGGCTTCAGATGCTGCTCAGGCGCGGCGCACGCTGGATCCAGTCGCGCTTAACCCTGCTGGTACTCCTCGGTTTTATTCACGGCCTGCTCTTCTGGGACGGCGATATTCTTCTGGCCTATGGATTGGTCGGGCTGATTTGCTGGCGGCTTGTCCGCGATGCGCCAAATGTTAAAAGCCTGTTTTACACCGGCATTATGCTCTACGTCATGGGGCTTGCCGTACTGCTGCTGCTGGGCGTTATTTCCGGCGAATCGACCAACCGATCCTGGATCCCCGACGCCGCCAGCCTGCAGTATGAGCAGTTCTGGAAACTGAAAGGCGGAACGGAGGCCATCAGCAATCGCGCGGATATGCTGGGCGATAATCTCATTGCGCTGGGGGCACAGTATGGCTGGCAGCTGGCGGGCATGATGCTGATGGGCGCGTCTCTGATGCGCACCGGCTGGCTGAAAGGCGAATTCAGCCTGCGTCACTATCGCCGCACCGGGGCAGGGCTCGTGCTGCTGGGCGTGCTGATTAACCTCCCGGCGGTGGTTGCGCAGTGGCACCTCCAGTGGGATTACCGCTGGTGCGCGTTCCTGCTTCAGGTGCCGCGTGAGCTGAGCGCACCGTTTCAGACCATCGGCTACGCGGCGCTGGCGTATGGCTTCTGGCCGCAGCTCTCCCGCCTGTGGATCGTTGGCGCCATCGCCTGCGTTGGCCGAATGGCGCTCAGCAATTACATCCTGCAGACGCTCATCTGCACCACGCTTTTCTACCGATTCGGCCTGTTTATGAAATTCGACCGCCTGACGCTGCTGGCGTTTGTCATTCCGGTCTGGGCTGCTAACCTGGCGTTTTCGGTCATCTGGCTCCGCTTTTTCCGCCAGGGCCCGCTGGAGTGGACGTGGCGAAAATTAACCGCACATGCTTCGGGCGTATCATTGTCGAAAACATCCGGATAACGATCTGGATCACAATCATTAACAAAACGGATGTAAGCGTTTTCATCCGTGTGAGCTTCTTCACGTAGTCCCCTCTCTGTCGCTGCCAGAATAGCCACCTTGCTAAACACAGGGGGTGTCTGTGAGCTGCTGCAATCTTTTGAAGGATGGTGAATATGATCACCATTCGTGACGTCGCCCGTCAGGCGGGCGTTTCCGTGGCTACCGTTTCACGCGTGCTGAACAACAGCGCGCTGGTCAGCCCTGAAACCCGTGAAACCGTAATGAAAGCCGTGACCCAGCTGGGGTACCGGCCAAACGCCAATGCGCAGGCGCTGGCCACGCAGGTCAGCGATACCATCGGCGTGGTGGTGATGGATGTGTCGGATGCGTTCTTCGGCGCGCTGGTCAAAGCGGTGGACGTTGTCGCCCAGCAGCACCAAAAGTATGTGCTAATCGGCAACAGCTATCACGAGGCGGAAAAAGAGCGGCACGCCATCGAGGTGCTGATCCGCCAGCGCTGTAACGCCCTGATTGTTCACTCAAAAGCCTTGAGCGATGAGGAGCTGGCCGGCTTTATGGAGCAGATCCCCGGCATGGTGCTGATCAACCGGATTGTACCGGGATACGCGCACCGCTGCGTGGGGCTGGATAACGTCAGCGGCGCCATGATGGCGACGCGGATGCTCATCAACAATGGCCATCAGCGGATCGGTTTTCTGGCCTCCAGCCACTCGATTGAAGACGACGAGATGCGGCGTGAAGGCTGGCAAAATGCGTTGAAAGAGCACGGCATCGTGCCGCCTGAGAGCTGGACAGGAACCGGCACGCCCGATATGCAGGGCGGGGAGGCGGCCATGGTCGAGCTGCTGGGGCGCAATCTGCAGCTCTCCGCAGTATTCGCCTACAACGACAGTATGGCGGCAGGCGCGCTTACCGCCCTGAAAGACAACGGCATTGCGGTGCCGCAGCATTTATCGCTGATTGGCTTCGATGATATCCCCATCGCCCGTTACACCGACCCGCAGCTTACCACGGTGCGTTACCCGATTGCCTCCATGGCCAAACTGGCGACAGAGCTGGCGCTGCAGGGGGCGGCAGGGCTACTGGATCCGGATGCCACGCACTGCTTCATGCCGACGCTGGTGCGGCGCCATTCGGTCGCCGTTCGGCAAATTGTGGCTCCGATCACTAACTGATTACAGGATGTGATGTAACCGTTTTCAATCTGTGAGTAAATTCACAGTATCTTAACAAGGCGCTGACTATGATGTCAGCGTTTTAGGGGCTGAAACGCTATGTAACGGTGATTAATCACTTTCACTATAGTCAACGTGCCGCAAACAACGAATAAAACGCATTTCTGGAGCGTTACCGAACACGGAAGATAGAAATTTTATAAGTGAACTTCGGCGATCAGTAACGTTTTATTAACACCTGCCCGCCGACCGTTAATTCACACGAACTACCCTGCATAAAAAAAACCGGAGATACCATGAATAAGAAGGTGTTGACTCTGTCTGCTGTAATGGCAAGCATGCTTTTTGGTGCAGCAGCGCACGCTGCGGATACCCGTATTGGTGTGACAATCTATAAGTACGACGACAACTTCATGTCCGTTGTGCGCAAAGCTATCGAGAAAGACGGTAAATCAGCGCCGGACGTACAGCTGCTGATGAACGACTCCCAGAACGACCAGTCCAAACAAAACGACCAAATCGACGTTCTGCTGGCAAAAGGCGTGAAAGCCCTCGCCATCAACCTGGTGGACCCGGCTGCAGCAGGCACCGTTATCGAGAAAGCGCGCGGCCAGAACGTGCCAATCGTCTTCTTCAACAAAGAGCCTTCCCGTAAAGCGCTGGATAGCTATGACAAAGCGTACTACGTGGGCACTGACTCCAAAGAGTCCGGCATTATCCAGGGCGATCTGATTGCTAAACACTGGGCGGCGAACCCGAACTGGGACCTGAACAAAGACGGTCAGATTCAGTTTGTTCTGCTGAAAGGCGAACCTGGCCACCCGGATGCTGAAGCACGTACAACCTACGTTATCAAAGAGCTGAACGACAAAGGCCTGAAAACCCAGCAGCTGGCGTTAGATACCGCGATGTGGGATACCGCTCAGGCGAAAGATAAGATGGACGCGTGGCTGTCCGGCCCGAACGCGAACAAAATTGAAGTGGTTATCGCCAACAACGATGCCATGGCAATGGGTGCAGTCGAAGCGCTGAAAGCGCACAACAAATCCTCTATTCCGGTCTTCGGCGTGGATGCGCTGCCGGAAGCCCTGGCGCTGGTTAAATCTGGCGCAATGGCCGGTACCGTGCTGAACGATGCCAACAACCAGGCGAAAGCCACCTTCGACCTGGCGAAAAACCTGGCCGACGGTAAAGGTGCTGCTGACGGCACCAGCTGGAAAATCGAAAATAAAATCGTTCGCGTACCTTACGTGGGCGTAGACCAGTCCAACCTGGCTGAGTTTATTGGTAAATAAGTTCGTTGTAGTGTCTCCACTGGGCGCAATTCGTTGCGCCCTTTTATAACGCGATATGCGAGGCCAACAAGGTATAATTATGGTCAGCACAAATACTCAGTCGTCCGGTGAATACTTGTTGGAAATGACCGGTGTCAACAAGTCTTTTCCCGGCGTTAAGGCACTCGATAATGTTAATTTAAAAGTGCGTCCTCACTCTATTCATGCCTTGATGGGGGAGAACGGTGCGGGTAAATCAACATTATTAAAATGTCTTTTTGGGATCTATCAAAAAGATTCTGGCAGCATTCTTTTTCAGGGAAAGGAGATCGATTTCCATTCAGCGAAAGAAGCGCTGGAAAACGGTATCTCCATGGTTCACCAGGAATTGAACCTGGTACTGCAACGCTCGGTAATGGATAATATGTGGCTGGGTCGTTACCCAACCAAAGGTGTTTTTGTCGATCAGGATAAAATGTATCGCGACACCAAAGCCATTTTCGACGAGCTGGATATTGATATCGATCCGCGCGCCCGCGTGGGTACATTATCCGTATCCCAGATGCAGATGATCGAAATTGCGAAAGCGTTCTCCTATGACGCCAAAATCGTCATCATGGATGAACCGACCTCCTCATTAACGGAAAAAGAGGTTAACCACCTTTTCACCATTATTCGCAAGCTGAAAGAGCGCGGCTGCGGCATTGTGTATATCTCCCATAAGATGGAAGAAATTTTCCAGCTGTGCGATGAAATCACCATCCTGCGCGACGGCCAGTGGATTGCTACCCAGCCGCTGGAGGGGCTGGATATGGACAAGATCATCGCCATGATGGTGGGCCGCTCCCTGAACCAGCGCTTCCCGGACCGTGAAAACACGCCGGGCGAAGTTATTCTGGAAGTACGTAACCTGACGTCGCTGCGCCAGCCGTCGATTCGCGATGTCTCTTTCGACCTGCATAAAGGCGAAATCCTCGGCATTGCAGGGCTGGTAGGGGCTAAACGTACCGATATCGTGGAAACCCTGTTTGGTATCCGTGAAAAGTCGGGCGGTACCATCACCCTGCACGGGAAGAAAATTAACAACCACAACGCCAACGAAGCCATTAACCACGGTTTTGCGCTGGTAACGGAAGAGCGTCGCTCAACCGGTATTTACGCGTATCTGGATATTAACTTTAACTCGTTAATTTCCAATATCCGTAACTATAAAAGTAAAATCGGCCTGCTGGATAATTCCCGCATGAAGAGCGATACCCAGTGGGTCATTGACTCCATGCGCGTCAAAACGCCGGGCCACCGTACGCAAATTGGTTCGCTCTCGGGCGGTAACCAGCAAAAGGTGATTATCGGCCGCTGGCTGTTAACCCAGCCTGAAATTCTGATGCTGGATGAACCGACCCGCGGTATCGATGTGGGTGCAAAGTTTGAAATTTATCAGCTGATCGCTGAGCTGGCTAAAAAGAATAAAGGGATCATTATTATTTCTTCCGAAATGCCGGAATTGTTAGGGATCACAGATCGTATTCTGGTGATGAGCAATGGTCTCGTTGCCGGTATTGTTGACACCAAAACGACTACGCAAAACGAAATTTTGCGTCTTGCGTCTTTGCACCTTTAAGATCAGGGGCTCCTCATGAG
>CAMKZP010000205.1 GCA_946477805.1 uncultured Enterobacter sp. | reverse complement strand
GGTTGAGGCGAATATCACCGCCGCCGATCGCCGCCAGCAGCTCGTCAAGCTCGTTAAAGTTGTAGCGCGGCAGCAGGAATTTCTCGGCCTCTTTCAGGCTGATGCCGATATGTTCCAGCTCGTCGTCCAGGATCTGGCGACCGGCAAGAATGTTTTTGTCGCGATCCTGCTTGCGGAACCAGGCGTGAATTTTCGAGCGCCCGCGGCTGGTGGTGACGTAACCGAGGTTCGGGTTCAGCCAGTCGCGGCTCGGGTTCGGCTGCTTCTGGGTAATGATTTCAATTTGATCGCCCATCTGCAGCTGGTAGGTGAACGGCACGATGCGCCCACCGATTTTCGCACCGATGCAGCGATGCCCCACATCGCTGTGGATGTGGTAGGCGAAGTCGAGCGGCGTTGAGCCTGCCGGCAGGTCGACGACATCGCCTTTCGGCGTAAAGACGTACACGCGGTCATCAAAGACCTGGCTGCGCACTTCGTCGAGCATTTCGCCGGAATCGGCCATCTCTTCCTGCCACGCAATCAGCTTACGCAGCCAGGCAATACGGTCTTCGTGGCCAGAACGCGCGCCGCCAGAGGTGCCCTCTTTGTATTTCCAGTGCGCGGCCACGCCCAGTTCAGCGTCTTCGTGCATCTGTTTGGTTCGGATCTGAATTTCAACCGTTTTGCCGCCCGGGCCAAGCACAACGGTATGAATAGACTGGTAGCCGTTAGGTTTTGGGTTCGCGACGTAGTCATCGAACTCGTCCGGCAAATGGCGGAAGTGAGTGTGCACTATCCCCAGCGCGGCGTAGCAGTCCTGCAGACGTTCCGCCACGATACGTACGGCGCGCACGTCAAACAGCTCGTCAAAGGCGAGATGCTTTTTCTGCATCTTACGCCAGATGCTGTAGATGTGTTTTGGACGACCATAGACCTCGGCGCGCACGTTCTCTTCTTTCATCGACTGGCGCAAGCCGCCGACAAACTCCTCGATATAGTGCTCGCGGTCGATACGGCGCTCGTGCAGAAGCTTGGCAATCCGCTTGTATTCCGCCGGGTGCAGGTAGCGGAAGCAGTAATCTTCCAGCTCCCACTTCAGCTGGCCGATACCCAGGCGGTTCGCCAGCGGTGCATAAATATTTGTACACTCTTTGGCGGCCAGCACGCGTTCGTCTTCCGGCGCATCCTTCACCTCGCGCAGATGAGCAATACGCTCGGCCAGCTTAATCACCACGCAGCGGAAATCATCCACCATCGCCAGCAGCATGCGTCGGACGTTATCGACCTGCTCCGAGGAGACGGAGTCGGTTTGCGCGGCTTTCAGCTGGCGGATTGCGGCCATATCCCGCACGCCGTGAATGAGCGAGACGACGGACTGACCAACGCTATCTCGCAGCACGTCTTCGGTGACCACGTCCGCATCGGCCAACGGGAAGAGGAGCGCAGCCTGCAGCGTTTCGATATCCATATTGAGCATGGATAAGATTTCAACCATTTCAATGCCGCGCCAAAGCAGCAGCTCAGCATCGGAATGCCCCTGCGTGGTGCGCAGACAGTAGGCCCAGGTTTCGGTTAAGCGTTCACACGACTGCTGGCTGGAAATCCCCAGACTTGCGATCCATTTTTGTGGGTCAAACTCACCAGCTTTATTAAGATGTGCACTTCTTACCGCAACCATCGTCCTCTCCTTTAGGGACCAGGGCCTGCCGAAGTCGGCAAGCCAATCAAATTAGATGTGCTCAAACAACACCATCGATTCCAGGTGTCCAGTGTGCGGGAACATGTCCAGCATTGCCAGACGCTGAATTTGGTATCCCGCAGCAACCAATACTTCGCTATCTCTTGCCAGGGTCGCCGGGTTGCACGAAACATACACCACGCGCTTCGGCGCGAGCTTAATGATGTGTTGCATCACCCCCGGCGCGCCTGCGCGGGCCGGGTCGAGCAGGATTTTGTCGAAGCCCTGCTTTGCCCACGGCTGCTGAGTGACATCATCCTCAAGGTTTTGATGAAAAAATGTCACATTTTGCAAGCCGTTCTGTAGCGCGTTCTCCTGCCCTTTGGCCACCAGCGCCTCAACCCCTTCGACCCCGACTACGCTGGCTGCTTTCTGCGCCAGTGGCAGCGTGAAATTACCCATTCCGCAGAACAGATCCAGCACCCGGTCGCTCTTTTGTACATCCAGCCATGACAACGCTTGTTCAATCATCTGCTGATTCACGCCGTCGTTTACCTGAATAAAATCCCGCGGACTGAACGTTAAGCGTAGCCCGTTTGACGCATACCAGGGGGCTTCTCCCGTAACCTGCTCAAGTATCTCGCTTTGTGGCGCAAGAAAAAGCGCCAGCTGGTGAGAATGCGAAAAGCGTTCCAGTTTTTCCCGGTCTTTTTTCGTGAGGGGTGCGGTATGACGCACCACCATCAGCGGGCCATTGTTTGCCAGAACCAGTTCGACGTGCCCAAGATGGCGAACCCCATCCAGCCCGGACAGACAGGTCCGCACGTCCGGGAGCAGCGCCTCAAGCTGGGGCACCAAAATGGGGCACTGCGCTAACGTGACGATGTCGCTGGAGCCAGCTTTACGAAATCCCATCTCCAGCCGCCCGGTCTTGGGCTGAAAGCTGAGGCTCAGGCGCGCACGACGGCGGTAGCCCCACGGCTCCCCCGCAATGATGGCGTTGACCTCGTGCTTAAGCTGACGCGCCAGCGCCGCGCTTTTACTTTTTTGCTGTAACTCTACCCTTGCGTGCTGCTGCTGGCACCCTCCGCAAACGCCAAAATGGGGGCAGAGCGGCACCGCGCGGTCCGGGCTGTCGTTAAGACGGCGCTTCACCTGGCCCCGCGCATACTGGCGCTTATCTTCCGTCAGGGTAATTTCTGCTCGTTCTCCGGGCAGCAAACCTGCTATAAACAAGGCCTTGCCGTTATGACGTGCAACCCCCTGACCAAAGGGGTCAAGTTCGGTGGCTTCAACAGTTATGATCTGACGCGTCGTCACGCGTCGCTTTGCAGAGTAGAATTGCGCCATCGCCGAGATTTTTCTCACATATACATAATTATCCTAATTGTCCCATAACGGAACGCCATGACCAACTACAGCCTGCGCGCGCGCATGATGATTTTGATCCTCGCCCCCACCGTGCTTATCGGTTTGCTGCTGAGTATCTTCTTTGTGGTGCATCGCTATAACGATTTGCAGAGGCAGCTGGAAGACGCCGGCGCCAGCATTATTGAGCCGCTCGCCGTCTCCAGCGAGTATGGGATGAACCTGCAAAACCGCGAATCTATTGGCCAGCTGATCAGCGTGCTGCACCGCCGCCATTCGGACATCGTGCGCGCCATTTCCGTTTACGACGAGCAGAACCGCCTGTTTGTTACGTCGAATTTTCACCTCGACCCTACGGCGCTGAAAATTCCTGACGGCACGCCGTTCCCGCGCCACCTCACGGTGCTGCGGCGCGGGGATATCATGATCCTGCGCACGCCCATCATCTCGGAAAGTTATTCACCTGATGAATCTGCTCAGTCCGACGCCAAAGCCAGCGACAATATGCTGGGATATGTGGCGCTGGAGCTGGATCTCAGGTCGGTCAGGCTGCAGCAGTACCAGGAAATTTTTATCTCCGGGATGATGATGCTGTTCTGTATCGGGATTGCGCTGATCTTCGGCTGGCGGCTGATGCGCGACGTGACGGGCCCCATCCGCAACATGGTGAATACCGTCGACCGTATCCGTCGCGGGCAGCTCGACAGCCGCGTGGAGGGGTTTATGCTGGGCGAGCTGGATATGCTGAAAAACGGCATTAACTCGATGGCGATGTCGCTGGCGGCGTATCACGAAGAGATGCAGCACAACGTCGATCAGGCGACGTCCGACCTGCGCGAAACGCTGGAGCAGATGGAGATTCAGAACGTCGAGCTGGATCTGGCGAAAAAACGCGCCCAGGAAGCCGCGCGTATTAAATCCGAATTCCTTGCCAATATGTCACATGAGCTGCGCACCCCGCTGAACGGCGTAATCGGCTTTACCCGCCTGACGCTGAAAAGCGAGCTTAACCCCACCCAGCGCGATCACCTGCACACCATCGAACGCTCGGCCAATAACCTGCTCGCCATCATCAATGACGTGCTGGACTTCTCGAAGCTCGAAGCCGGCAAGCTGATCCTGGAGAGCATTCCGTTCCCGCTGCGCAGCACGATGGATGAGGTGGTGACGCTTCTTGCCCACTCGTCGCATGATAAGGGGCTGGAGCTGACGCTCAACATTAAGAACGACGTACCGGATAACGTCATCGGTGACCCGCTGCGGCTTCAGCAGGTCATCACCAACCTGGTGGGGAACGCGATTAAGTTCACCGAGAACGGGAATATCGACATTCTGGTCGAGAAACGGGCGCTCAGTAACAACAAAGTCCAGATTGAAGTTCAGATCCGGGATACGGGCATCGGCATACCGGAACGCGACCAGTCGCGTCTGTTCCAGGCGTTCCGCCAGGCGGACGCCAGCATCTCCCGCCGCCACGGCGGCACGGGTCTGGGGCTGGTGATCACTCAAAAACTGGTGAAAGAGATGGGCGGGGATATCTCCTTCCATAGCCAGCCAAACCGGGGATCAACCTTCTGGTTCCATATTAATCTCGACCTCAACCCGAACGTGCTGACGGATGGCCCGGTCACTGACTGCCTGAAAGGGATGCGCCTGGCCTACGTCGAGCCAAACGCCGCTGCGGCGCAGTGTACGCTCGATGTGCTCAGCACGACGCCGCTGGAGGTTATCTACAGCTCCACCTTCTCCGCGCTGGCGGTCGATCATTACGACATTCTGCTGATGGGGATCCCGGTAACCTTTACGGGCGAGCTGACCATGCAGCAGGAGCGCCTGGCAAAAGCGGCCTCCATGACCGATTACCTGCTGCTGGCCCTGCCCTGCCACGCGCAAATTAATGCCGAAGAGTTGAAAAACGACGGGGCGGCGGCCTGCCTGCTCAAGCCGCTTACCGCAACGCGCCTTCTGCCTGCGCTGACGGAATACTGCCGTCTGACGCATCAGGCCCTGCCGCTGGTTAATGACGAGCACAAGCTGCCGATGACGGTGATGGCGGTGGATGATAACCCGGCAAACCTGAAGCTGATTGGCGTGCTGCTTGAGGATCAGGTTCAGCACGTTGAGCTCTGCACCAGCGGGGCCGACGCGGTGGAACACGCTAAGCAGATGCAGTTCGATCTGATTTTAATGGATATTCAGATGCCGGGGATGGACGGCATTCGCGCCTGCGAGCTTATCCGCCAGCTTCCTCACCAGCAGCAAACGCCGGTGATTGCCGTGACCGCCCACGCGATGGCAGGCCAGAAAGAGAAGCTGCTGAGCGCCGGAATGAATGATTATCTGGCGAAGCCTATCGACGAAGAGAAACTTCATAGCCTGCTGGTGCGCTACAAGCCCGGGAATATCGGCGGGACATATACGGTTCCTGCAGAATCGCCGGAGATTAGCGTCAACCAGAACGCCACCTTTGACTGGCAGCTGGCGCTACGTCAGGCGGCGGGTAAACCGGATTTAGCCCGCGACATGCTGCAAATGCTGGTCGCCTTCCTGCCGGAAATCCGTAATAAAGTCGAAGAGCAGCTGGTGGGTGAAAACCCGGAAGAGCTGCTGGAAGCGATCCACAAGCTGCACGGCAGCTGCGGCTACAGCGGCGTGCCAAGGTTGAAAAATCTCTGCCAGCTGCTGGAACAGCAGCTCCGCGCCGGTACGCCAGAATCCGAGCTCGAACCCGAGTTTCTTGAGCTGCTGGATGAGATGGATAACGTAACGCGGGAAGCGATGAAGGTGCTGGGGAACTGAGGTCAAAGCCCGGTGGCGCTCCCCCTCTCCGCAAAGGGGCGAGGGGATAGAAATGTGCGGTTTTTTCTCCCTCGCCCCTTTGGGGAGAGGGCAAGGTGAGGGGAAACTACCCTGTCTGCCCCAGTTTCAACACCGCCGCGATATTCCTCGCGGCCATCTGCACATTCTTGCTGGCATTTTCCAGCGCGTCTTCCAGCGAGCAGATGGTATAGATCACGCTAAACACCGCGTCGATACCGTGATTGTGCACCACACCCACATCCGCCGTCAGGCTGCCTGCAATACCGATAACGGGTTTGTTAAAGCGTTTCGCCACTTTCGCCACCCCTACCGGCACTTTGCCGTGGATCGTCTGGCTATCGATACGCCCTTCACCGGTGATGACCAGATCGGCATCCGCCACCCGATCGGCCAGGTTCAGCGCGTCGGTAACAATCTCAATACCCTGCCGCAGCTGCGCGCCGCAAAAGGCGTAAAGCGCGGCGCCCATCCCGCCAGCCGCACCGCCGCCGTCGAGGCTGACAACGTCGATATCTAAATCCCGGGCAATGACCTGTGCGTAATGAGCCAGCGCCTTGTCCAGAGTCACGATCATCTCCGGCGTCGCGCCCTTCTGCGGACCAAATACCGCCGACGCGCCCTCTTCGCCGATGAGCGGATTAGTGACATCGCAGGCCACTTCAATTCGACACTCTGCCAGGCGTTTATCCAACCCGCTGAGATCGATATGCTCAATACGCGCCAGCTCGCCCCCGCCCTGCCCGATGGGCTGTTCTTTGGCATCCAACAGCTTTGCGCCCAGCGCCTGCACCATGCCTGCGCCGCCGTCATTCGTCGCGCTGCCGCCAATGCCGATAATAATATGCTTAACGCCCGCATCCAGCGCATGGCGGATGAGCTCACCCGTTCCCCACGATGTGGTGAGCA
>CAMKZP010000204.1 GCA_946477805.1 uncultured Enterobacter sp. | reverse complement strand
GCGCTATAACGCAAGGCGGCAGCAACATAATGTAATAATTTCAATCGGATTCAGATTAAGAATACGACGATCCTCTAAAAAATGGGGGGAGTGAGTATGGCCCTGACGGGCCAGCAAAAGCCGCACTAAAGAAGGGCCCGGCGAGGCTGGCGCCGGGCGCAGTCTTACAGCTGTGCTTCTATCTCCTTAATTTCTTTACGCCATTGCGCCTGCAGCTGCGGCTTTTGGTGCTTCGGTCTGCGCGCCAAATCTTCCTCCAGCAGGGTTTCCAGCGCGACCAGCCGCTCTAGCAGATCGTCACACGCCGCGGGGTGTTCTTGTTCTTCCCGTGGTTCAGCCGACCCGGCGGTCGCCGTCAGCGCCGCGCTTTCACGCAGTCGTTCAAATACCGCTTCAGCATCGTGCCATTCGCTCAGCCTGCCGTCCTCAATGAGCCAGAAACGGTTGCAGCTTTGGCTGATTAGCTGTCGGTCGTGGCTGACCAGCAGCACGCCGCCTTCGAACTGCTGCAGCGTTTCCGCCAGCGCCTCTTTGCCTTCCATATCCAGATGGTTGGTGGGCTCATCCAGCATCAGCAGGCTATAGCGGGCAAGCGTCAGGCCGACAAACAGCAGGCGAGAACGCTCGCCGCCGCTGAGCGTGCTGACCTTTTGCCCGTGGCGGGCCCACGGGAACCCGGCGCTTATCAGCGCCATTTTGCGGTTCTGCGGATCCGGTGCAAAGGGCTCCAGCGCATCGAGCAGGGAAGCATCGTCCGGTAGCTGGTGCAGCGTCTGGTCGTAGTAGCCCGGCGACACCCGCGGATGGATTTTTATCCCGGCGTCGTTCTGCTCATCCCTCAGCTGGCGCCAGATAAGCCTCATCAGGGACGATTTGCCGCAGCCGTTGCGGCCAACGATGGCTACCCGATCGCCGCTTTTTAGCCGCGCGACGTCGATGCTGAACAGGTCTGGCAGCCCCGGCGCAGGCGGCACGCCGAGGTTTTCTATCTCCAGCAGACGGTCTGCGCGCAGTGCATCCCCGCGCAGGGTCAATGTCCACTGGCTGCCCGCCGTGACCTCGGTCTGGCTCTCCTTCAGCCGTTCGACCTGTTTTTCCATCTGCTTAGCCTTGCGCGCAAGGTCTTCGTTATCGTAGACCTTGCCCCAGGTCGCCAGCCGTCTGGCGCTGGCGGCTACGCGGTCGATCTCCTTTTGCTCCGCCTTATGCCGCTGCGCATCGCTTTCATCTTTGGCAACCAGCGCGCGGCGCGCGGCGGTGCAGGGAAGGGCGAAGTGATGCAGCGTTTTGTCACGCAGGATCCAGCTGCCGTTGGTCACCGCGTCCAGCAGCTGCCTGTCGTGCGAGACCAGCACGAAGCTGCCTGACCAGTTCTGCATGAACTGCTCGAGCCAGAGCATGGTGGGCAGGTCGAGGTGGTTACTGGGCTCATCCAGCAGGAGGAGATCCGGCTCGCTTATTAATGCCCGAGCCAGCAGCAGACGCGTATGCTGCCCGCCGCTCAGCGTGTCGGACTGCAGCGCCATGTCCTCAGGCGTAAAGCCCATGCCTGCCAGCAGCGTTTCGGCTCTCCAGCGCAAGCTGTCGCGCTCGCCGGAGGGGAGCTGAGCCAGTACCGCATCAAGCATGGAGAGCGGATAAACGGCGTCAGGCAGGTGTTGCTCCACGCGCGCCAACAGGCAGTGTCCGGCCAGGGCCACCGTTCCTGCGGCAGGAGGAACCGTACCGTCGAGGACTTTCAGCAGCGTACTTTTTCCGCAGCCGTTATCGCCCAGCAGACCAATGCGGTCGCCTTTTTTCAGCGTAAAGGAGAGGGAGTCGAAGAGCGTGCCGAACGCCGTATCAACGCGTAGAGATTGTGCAGTAAGTAGAGTGCTCATTATTGCTTACCCAAGAGTTACAGGCATGTTTATGCCTCGTCAAACATCGCTGACGATAACTCAGTAAGCCCGAGAGAAGGGGTTTCAGGGGTTGGTGTCTTCGCTCAAGCAGAAGTTATCGCAGCACGATACCGATAACGCTTGAGCTGGTGCGATCGCCAAGAGTATGTGAAACATTAAAGTTTTCACGATACAGCATAATTGGCCTCCTTATATAAGTTAACGGGTTGTCGGGGAATATCACTATACAACATTGTGAGAATAAACCTAGCCCCAGTTTTTACTGCGCGATAGCGCTCAGCTGCTGGTCAATTAGCTCCAGAATAGGCCGCACGTCGGCGTCCATGACCCGGCGTTCTTTAAGCCTCACCTGAGCCGCCAGCGGATAGTTTGGCCCCCAGATATCGGCGTTATCTGCCGGTGCCACGAGTATTTTGTAGGGGTAAATGCAGATCATCCTTTTATTAAGCGCTTTCGAAACATGCACGAATGACGTATCGGGTGAAATGACCAGGGCGCTATCTTTAATAATCTGTGCGGCCGAAAAGAATGACGGCGTGGTATTTTTGGTGACGTTAGCCGAGTCGGGGATGGGTTTAATCTTATGCTGCTCCCCCAGAATGACGAGATGATACGCATCCTGATATTTGGCCATATGCCGAATAATGGCCTCAATCTGCTGGTCCGAGAAGAAACGCTCGCTGACGCTGCCGTAAGGAATAAAGGATACGATTTTCTTATCCGTTGTATTCCTGATGAAGGCTCTTGCCGCCTCTGCGTCACCGTCAGGAATAACGATGGAGTAATCGTACTCTGTGGCCGGGATCCCCAGATGTTGCAATAGATCCACGTATCGGGTGCTGATGTGCGCCAGACGGTCTTTGACGGTGACGACTTCGTCATAGACGCGATATTTGTCGGTGAAGCCGATGGTTCTGTGAGGCTTAACCACGCGTAATAGGTTAAAAACATCGACGTTCGAAACCGTGATCTCGTGCGAATCAATAAATACGAACGGATTGATTTTCTTCAGTGCGGTAAATAAGGGCTTTTTGTTATCAGGATCGTAAAAATAGAGCCCCTCTAAATTATTCCACTCCCTGAATAAGAAATGCGTTCTTTTATCTGCAATCACGGACACGCGATAGCCATTTTTCACGAGCGTATCAACGATCCCGCCAATAACCACAGCGTCGCCAATTCCTTTTGAAATGAAGGGAATAACCAGATGGTTTGTGTCTGAATCACGGTCAGCCGGGGAGCGACGGGCCAGGGCAACCGCCGTGCTCAAAAGATTGAGTTTTAATCTTAGCTTTGCGCGTTTCAGAATATAATTTTTCGACCGATTTACTTTCCTGAGCCATGTGATCACGAACTTCTCCGCATAAAGAACGAGGCTAATAGTGGATATTGTTTTTGTAGAAATAACTTATTCAGTGCCAGGTTTCGTCACGCAGTATTTGTGACGTTCCCTCACCCCGCAGGGTGAGGGAGGGAATAACGCTTACGCTTAAATGGACGTGCGGCGATAGCTCCGGTATTCCGGCATCCAGTAGTTGTCGTCGATAGCCTGCTGCAGCGCGTCGGCGGAGGTATTTACCGCCACGCCCTGCTGCTGCGCCATTTTGCCGACGCGCTGCAGCAGGCTATCGGGGACACCTTCTGGATATCCTTCAGCTCCGGCAGCACCAGTCCTTCGCCGTCGTTGACCAGCGGAGAGTGTTTCGCCAGGGTTTCGCTCGCCGACATCAGCATTTCGTCCGTAATACGCGATGCGCCGGAGGCGATAACCCCCAGACCAATGCCGGGGAAAATGTAGGAGTTGTTGCACTGGGCAATCGGGTAAACCTTATCTTTCCATACCACCGGGTCGAACGGGCTGCCGGTGGCAACCAGCGCGTTGCCTTCGGTCCAGGTGATGATGTCCTGCGGCGTAGCTTCCACGCGGGAGGTCGGGTTAGAGAGCGGCATCACGATAGGGCGTTCGCAGTATTTGTGCATCTCGCGAATAATCTCTTCGGTGAAGAGACCGGTCTGCCCGGAAACGCCGATCAGAATATCCGGCTTCACGTTGCGCACCACGTCCAGCAGGGACAGCACTTCGTTTTCGGTATCCCAGTTTTTCAGGTTCTCGCGCTTTTGCACCAGCTTCGTCTGGAACGGCAGCAGGTTTGGCATGCCGTCGGTCAGCAGGCCAAACCGGTCAACCATAAAGACGCGGGAGCGCGCCAGCTCCTCGCTCAATCCTTCGCGCTGGGTCTGGGCGATAATCTGCTCGGCGATACCACAGCCCGCGGAGCCTGCGCCAAGGAAGACAATTTTCTGATAGCTCAGCTGGCTTCCGGCCGCGCGGCTGGCGGCGATCAGCGTGCCGACGGTGACGGCGGCGGTGCCCTGAATGTCGTCGTTGAAGGAGCAAATCTCATCGCGATAGCGGTTCAGCAGCGGCATGGCGTTTTTCTGCGCGAAATCTTCAAACTGCAGCAGCACGTCCGGCCAGCGGTGTTTAACGGCCTGGATGAAGTCATCCACAAACTGGTAGTACTCGTCGTCGGTAATGCGCGGATGGCGCCAGCCCATATACAGCGGATCGTTCAGCAGCTGCTGGTTGTTGGTTCCCACGTCGAGCACCACCGGCAGGGTGTAGGCCGGGCTGATGCCGCCGCAGGCGGTATAGAGTGAGAGCTTGCCGATCGGAATACCCATCCCGCCGATGCCCTGGTCGCCGAGGCCCAGGATACGTTCGCCGTCGGTGACCACGATCACCTTGATGTTGTGGTTAGGCACGTTCTGCAGAATATCGTCCATGTTGTGACGGTTCTGATAAGAGATAAATACGCCGCGCGAGCGACGGTAGATCTCAGAGAAGCGTTCGCAGGCGGCGCCGACCGTTGGGGTGTAGATCACCGGCATCATCTCTTCGAGATGGTTCTGCACCAGGCGGTAGAAGAGGGTTTCGTTGGTGTCCTGAATGTTGCGCAGGTAGATGTGCTTGTCGATCTCGGTTTTGAAGCCCTGATACTGGATCCAGGCGCGCTCGGCCTGTTCCTCAATGGTTTCAACCACTTCAGGCAACAGGCCGAGCAGGTTGAAGCTGCTGCGCTCTTCCATGCTGAAGGCGCTGCCTTTGTTCAGCAGGGGAAATTCCAGTAAAACAGGACCGGCATAGGGAATATAAAGGGAACGATGTTTTTTCAGTTTGTTGTCCATGTCACTCACTCATTTTTTGAAGATCCGTCCCTGGCACTGCTTTTTGTCATCTTTCTGGCCCGTGCGGCGGGTGCGGTCGGGCAGTATTATAGAGGAGGTAGAGGCTAATTACTGCAACACGTAAAAAAAACACCATCGGGATTACCGATGGTGTCGTGGATTTGTTACTGGAACTTACTTGCCTGCGTGGCGTTTCCTGCCGGTGGCGTGGGTGACTTGCGTTTCACTGTCGCCCTCGATAACCACTTTACGCTGGTTAGAAAGCTTGTAGTTCAGCCCCAGAATATGGCGTGCCTGACGGTTCGATTTCATATTAACTCCTCAATCCTGTTGATAGTTTTAAGGACAAGTTTGCTTGCGCAAACGAAATGTAACCCCTTAGGTTGCAGATCCAGCTTAGCAGGTTTTCACAAGGGTGCGTTTTGCCCGCTGACGACGTAGTTAATGGTCTGCTGGTAGATGTCACTGAGGATGTCATTATCTGTGGCTTCCACCCACCTGGTCAGTTCCATCAAAATGTCATCTTCAGTCACAGCACCGTGCTCGGCGTGAAGACCCTGGGCAATTGCGTTAACAAGCTCAGGTTGTGCTGAGGTAGTATTCGCCGGGTAATAAGTAAACATGCTGCCTCCGTTCGTTTTCTGTTTAATGTTACGGCTTGCAAAATCATAATTCATAAACAGAGTGACAAATATTTTTGCCGTTGTGGTTCAGATTCGTCCTGGAAATAAAAATATCATATTCCGTAGCACAGAAATAAAATTATGGTTTCCAGCGGCGTAAATTTGTCGTTTTTTCATAAGGCATTGGAGAGGGCCAGGAGATCAATTCCACAATGCTGCCCCAGGGCGTTTGGCCATAGCAGAAGGCATTACCTTCGCCTTGCTCATCCGGGAAGGTGAGCGGTTTGGGTTTGGTAAACATCTCGCCGCCTGCGGCGGTGAACGCGGAGATGGCCTGTTCAAAATCATCAACATAGACAGCGAAATGCTGCAGGCCGAAGTCGCTGGCGCGGGCGGGCATGCCCTGCTCGGGCCCGTGCATTTCGAAGAGTTCGATACCCGGCCCGTGCGGCATGGCAAGCATGCGGATGGCGCGGATGGTGGTTCCGGGGAATAATCGTAAGGTGTGCTGTTGGGCGCGATGGTCAATATTATCCGTTTCGGCATCGACGGAGTGATATAACACCCTGGCTCCAAAAGCCCGTTCAAAAAATAGGGTGGCTTTTTCTATGTCGGGCACCGTAATACCGATATGGTCGATACCCCTGACGGACGTTTGCATATATTTCTCCTGCTATAAAAAATTAAATATAGCAGGAGAACTTCAGGCTATTACCACTTCATTTCGCCGGTATTGACCTTCGCGCTCAGTTCTAACGAGCTGTCTTCCGCCAGCTCCGGCCACTGTTTTTTCATCGCGCTGATGACGCCCGCCGAGTCTTTGTGCGTCGCCAGCGCCTGTTCGAACTGCTGCAGATAGCGGCGGGTAAAGTCGATAGCCCCCGCGCCTGCAGGCGGTGTTCCCAGGTAGTGCCCCGGAATAACGCGTTCGGGCTTGCGGGCCGCCATGTTGTCCAGCGTTTGCTGCCACTGCTGGCGGCTTGCTGTGGTTTGGGTATCCGCCGTCCAGACGTGAATGCCCCATGAAACGCCGGTTCCGCCGAGAATGG
>CAMKZP010000203.1 GCA_946477805.1 uncultured Enterobacter sp. | reverse complement strand
GGCAGCGTCAGATGTGTATAAGAGACAGATCTTGTGTTTGGTTTAAAAACTGTGATAACTCTTTAGGCATTCCTTCGAACAAGATGCAAAAAGAACTGAAAATGACAGCCCTTCTACGAGTGATTAGCCTGGTCGTGATTAGCGTGGTGGTGATTATTATCCCACCGTGCGGGGCTGCACTTGGACGAGGAAAGGCTTAAGAATCAAGCCTTAACGAACTAAGACCCCCGCACCGAAAGGTCCGGGGGTTTTTTTATGACTAAAAAACTAAAGCGAGGAGCAGAGAATGATAACTAGCACAAAATTCTGTTTCTCCCGATTTATGACGGGGAACTAACTATGAATGGTGCACAGTGGGTAGTACATGCGTTGCGCGCGCAGGGTGTCGAGACAGTATTCGGGTATCCGGGTGGCGCAATTATGCCGATTTACGATGCATTGTATGACGGCGGCGTGGAACACCTGTTGTGCCGACACGAGCAGGGCGCAGCGATGGCGGCGATTGGCTATGCGCGTGCCACCGGTAAAACCGGCGTCTGTATGGCTACCTCAGGTCCTGGCGCAACCAACCTGATCACCGGGCTGGCCGACGCCCTGCTCGATTCCGTCCCCGTCGTTGCGATCACCGGACAGGTGGCTTCACCGTTCATCGGCACCGATGCCTTCCAGGAAGTGGATGTGCTCGGCTTATCCCTGGCCTGTACCAAACACAGCTTCCTCGTTCAGTCTCTGGAAGAACTGCCGCGGATAATGGCAGAGGCGTTCGACGTGGCAAACTCCGGTCGTCCTGGCCCGGTTCTGGTTGATATCCCGAAAGATATCCAGGTCGCACTCGGCGAACTGGAGCCGCACTTCTCCACCGTTGAAAACGACGATGTGTTCCCGTATGCAGACGTTGAAGAGGCTCGCCAGCTGCTGGCGCAGGCGAAACAGCCGATGCTGTACGTTGGCGGCGGCGCAGGCATGGCGCAGGCCGTTCCCGCGCTGCGCGAGTTTATCACCACAACGCAAATACCAGCCACCTGCACGCTGAAAGGTCTGGGTGCGGTAGAGGCTGACTATCCCTACTATCTCGGCATGCTGGGCATGCACGGCACCAGGGCGGCAAACCTGGCGGTGCAGGAGTGTGATTTGCTTATCGCCGTTGGCGCCCGTTTTGACGACCGCGTCACCGGTAAGCTGAACACCTTCGCGCCAAACGCCAACGTGATCCATATGGATATCGACCCGGCGGAGATGAACAAGCTGCGTAGGGCGCACGTGGCGCTGCAGGGCGATCTGAACGCGCTCCTGCCGGCATTGCAGCAGCCGCTGGAGATCGACGCGTGGCGTCAGCACGCGGCGGACATGCGCGCCGGGCACGCCTGGCGTTACGACCACCCCGGCGACGCCATCTACGCGCCGCTGCTGCTGAAGCAGCTGTCCGACCGTAAACCGGCAGACAGCGTAGTGACTACCGACGTGGGCCAACACCAGATGTGGTCCGCGCAGCACATGACCTACACCCGCCCGGAAAACTTCATCACCTCCAGCGGCTTGGGCACCATGGGCTTTGGGCTCCCGGCAGCCGTTGGCGCACAGGTCGCCCGCCCGAACGATACCGTTATCTGTATCTCCGGTGACGGCTCCTTCATGATGAACGTTCAGGAGCTCGGCACCGTGAAGCGTAAGCAATTACCGCTGAAAATCGTGCTGCTTGATAACCAGCGTTTAGGCATGGTTCGCCAGTGGCAGCAGCTTTTCTTCCAGGAACGCTACAGCGAAACGACGCTGACCGATAACCCCGATTTCCTCACTCTGGCCAGCGCCTTTGGCATCCCTGGCCAGCACATCACCCGCAAAGACCAGGTTGAAGCGGCGCTCGACACCATGCTGAACAGCGAGGGGCCTTACCTGCTTCATGTCTCAATCGACGAACTCGAGAACGTCTGGCCGTTGGTACCGCCCGGTGCCAGCAACTCACAAATGATGGAGAAATTATCATGATGCAGCATCAGGTCGCCGTACAGGCTCGCTTCAATCCGGAAACCTTAGAACGCGTTTTGCGCGTGGTGCGTCATCGTGGTTTTCAGATTTGCTCTATGAATATGGAGACGGCCGCTGACGCCCGGAACATCAGCATCGAATTAACCGTTGCCAGCCCGCGGTCGGTCGACTTACTGTTTAGTCAATTATCAAAACTGGTAGACGTTGCCCATGTTGCCATCTGCCAGAGCACAACCACATCACAACAAATCCGCGCTTAAGCGTGACAGGATGAAAAAATGACGACAAAAAAAGCTGATTACATTTGGTTCAACGGTGAGATGGTTCGCTGGGAGGACGCGAAGGTCCACGTGATGTCCCACGCCCTGCACTACGGTACCTCTGTCTTTGAAGGCATCCGTTGCTACGATTCTCACAAAGGGCCAGTGGTGTTCCGCCACCGCGAACACATGCAGCGCCTGCATGATTCAGCCAAAATTTATCGTTTCCCGGTTTCTCAAAGCGTTGACGAGCTGATGGAAGCCTGCCGCGAGGTGATCCGCAAGAACAACCTGACCAGCGCCTACATTCGTCCGCTGGTGTTTGTGGGCGACGTGGGCATGGGCGTGAACCCGCCAGCCGGTTATAACACCGATGTGATCATTGCCGCGTTCCCGTGGGGTGCCTACCTGGGCGCTGAAGCGCTGGAGCAGGGGATCGACGCAATGGTCTCTTCCTGGAACCGCGTGGCGCCAAACACTATCCCGACCGCGGCGAAAGCGGGCGGTAACTACCTCTCCTCCCTGCTGGTCGGCAGCGAAGCCCGTCGTCACGGCTATCAGGAAGGTATCGCCCTCGACGTGAATGGCTACATCTCCGAAGGTGCGGGTGAAAACCTGTTTGAAGTCAAAGACGGCATTCTGTTCACCCCGCCGTTCACCTCGTCCGCGCTGCCGGGGATCACCCGCGATGCCATCATCAAGCTGGCGAAGGATCTGGGTATCGAAGTGCGCGAGCAGGTGCTGTCCCGCGAATCGCTGTACCTGGCCGACGAAGTGTTCATGTCCGGCACCGCCGCTGAAATCACGCCGGTGCGCAGCGTAGATGGCATTCAGGTTGGCGAAGGCCGCTGTGGCCCGGTCACCAAACGCATTCAGCAAGCCTTCTTTGGCCTCTTCACCGGTGAAACTGAAGATAAATACGGCTGGTTGGATCAGGTTAATCACTAAGCATAAATATGGGACGGCACGCACCGTCCCATTTAATAGTCAGACGGGAGTAAATAAAGCATGCCTAAGTATCGTTCCGCCACTACCACCCACGGCCGTAACATGGCAGGTGCCCGCGCGCTGTGGCGCGCCACCGGGATGACCGACGCCGATTTCGGCAAGCCGATTATCGCCGTGGTGAACTCCTTTACCCAGTTTGTGCCGGGCCACGTGCACCTGCGCGATCTCGGTAAACTGGTTGCCGAGCAAATCGAAGCCTCCGGCGGCGTGGCGAAAGAGTTCAACACCATTGCGGTGGATGACGGGATCGCGATGGGGCACGGGGGCATGCTCTATTCACTGCCGTCGCGCGAGCTGATCGCCGACTCGGTGGAGTACATGGTTAACGCCCACTGCGCCGATGCGATGGTCTGTATCTCCAACTGCGACAAAATCACCCCGGGGATGCTGATGGCCTCCCTGCGCCTGAATATTCCGGTGATTTTCGTCTCCGGCGGCCCCATGGAAGCGGGTAAAACCAAGCTTTCCGACAAAATTATCAAGCTCGACCTGGTTGATGCGATGATTCAGGGCGCGGACCCGAAAGTCTCTGACGAGCAGAGCGACCAGGTGGAACGTTCCGCCTGTCCGACCTGTGGTTCCTGTTCCGGCATGTTCACCGCCAACTCCATGAACTGCCTGACCGAAGCGCTGGGCTTGTCTCAGCCGGGCAACGGTTCGCTGCTGGCGACCCACGCCGACCGTAAACAGCTGTTCCTCAACGCCGGTAAACGCATCGTTGAGCTGACCAAACGCTATTACGAGCAGGACGACGCCAGCGCGCTGCCGCGCAATATCGCCAGTAAAGCCGCATTCGAAAACGCCATGACCCTGGATATCGCCATGGGCGGTTCCACGAACACCGTTCTGCACCTGCTGGCTGCCGCGCAGGAGGCCGAAATCGACTTCACCATGAGCGATATCGACAAGCTGTCCCGCAAAGTGCCGCAGCTGTGTAAAGTGGCGCCGAGCACGCAGAAGTACCACATGGAAGACGTCCACCGTGCGGGCGGCGTGCTGGGTATTCTGGGCGAGCTGGATCGCGCCGGGCTGATGAACCGCGACGTGAAAAACGTTGCCGGAGTCGCTGGACAAATACGACGTGATGCTGACCAAAGACGAAGCGGTGAAAAACATGTTCCGCGCCGGTCCGGCCGGTATTCGCACCACGCAGGCCTTCTCGCAGGACTGCCGCTGGGACACGCTGGATGACGACCGGGCCGAAGGCTGTATCCGCTCGCTGGAGCATGCCTACAGCAAAGACGGCGGGCTGGCCGTGCTGTACGGCAACTTCGCGGAAAACGGCTGCATCGTGAAAACCGCGGGCGTAGACGACAGTATCCTGAAATTCACCGGCCCGGCAAAAGTATACGAAAGCCAGGACGACGCGGTAGAAGCCATCCTCGGCGGCAAAGTGGTGACGGGAGATGTGGTCGTCATCCGCTACGAAGGGCCGAAAGGCGGTCCGGGGATGCAGGAGATGCTCTACCCAACCACCTTCCTGAAATCGATGGGCCTCGGCAAAGCCTGCGCGCTGATCACCGACGGGCGTTTCTCCGGCGGTACCTCCGGCCTCTCTATCGGCCACGTGTCACCGGAAGCGGCAAGCGGCGGCAACATCGCGATCATCGAGGATGGCGATCTGATTGAAATCGATATTCCGAATCGCGGCATCCAGCTGAAGCTGAGCGATCGGGAAATCGCGGCCCGTCGCGAAGCGCAGGACGCGCGCGGCGACAAAGCCTGGACGCCGAAAGACCGCCAGCGTGAAGTCTCCTTCGCCCTGCGCGCCTACGCGACCCTTGCCACCAGTGCAGATAAAGGCGCGGTGCGCGATAAATCGAAGCTTGGGGGCTAACGATGGCCGAGTCTCAACCCTTATCCGCCGCCCCTGAGGGGGCGGAATATCTCAGAGCGGTGCTACGCGCGCCGGTCTACGAGGCCGTGCAGGTCACGCCTTTGCAGAAGATGGAAAAACTCTCTTCGCGCCTCGACAACGTTATTCTGGTGAAGCGTGAAGACCGCCAGCCGGTACACAGCTTCAAGCTGCGCGGCGCCTACGCGATGATGGCCGGCCTGACCGACGAGCAAAAAGCCCGCGGCGTCATTACCGCCTCGGCGGGCAACCACGCTCAGGGCGTTGCGTTCTCGTCTGCTCGTCTGGGGCTGAAAGCGTTAATCGTGATGCCCGTCGCCACGGCGGATATCAAAGTCGACGCGGTGCGGGGGTTCGGCGGCGAGGTGCTGCTCCACGGGGCGAACTTTGACGAAGCTAAAGCCAAAGCGATCGCGCTGGCGCAGCAGCAGGGTTTCACCTGGGTGCCGCCGTTCGATCACCCGATGGTCATCGCCGGGCAGGGCACGCTGGCGCTGGAGCTGCTGCAGCAGGATGCTCACCTCGACCGCGTCTTTGTGCCGGTCGGCGGCGGTGGCCTGGCCGCGGGCGTGGCGGTGCTGATCAAACAGCTGATGCCGCAAATCAAAGTGATCGCCGTTGAAGCGGAAGACTCTGCCTGCCTGAAGGCGGCGCTGGATGCGGGCCATCCGGTGGACCTGCCGCGCGTCGGGCTGTTTGCCGAAGGCGTGGCGGTGAAACGCATCGGGGATGAAACCTTCCGTCTCTGCCGGGAGTATCTCGACGACATTATCACCGTCGACAGCGACGCCATCTGCGCGGCGATGAAAGATCTGTTTGAGGACGTGCGCGCGGTGGCGGAACCCTCCGGCGCGCTGGCGCTGGCGGGGATGAAAAAATACGTCGCGCAGCACAACATTCGCGGCGAGCGTCTGGCGCACGTGCTGTCGGGTGCCAATGTGAACTTCCACGGCCTGCGCTACGTTTCCGAGCGCTGCGAGCTGGGGGAGCAGCGTGAAGCGCTGCTGGCGGTGACCATTCCGGAAGAGAAGGGCAGCTTCCTGAAGTTCTGTCAGCTGCTGGGCGGCCGTTCGGTAACGGAGTTCAACTACCGCTTTGCCGATGCCAAAGACGCCTGCATTTTTGTCGGCGTGCGCCTGAGCCGTGGCGTAGAAGAACGCAAAGAGATCCTCAGCCTGCTGCACGAGGGCGGCTACAGCGTGGTCGATCTCTCTGACGATGAAATGGCGAAGCTGCACGTGCGCTACATGGTCGGCGGGCGTCCGTCGAAGCCGCTCCAGGAACGCCTGTTCAGCTTTGAGTTCCCGGAGTCGCCGGGCGCGCTGCTCAAGTTCCTGCACACGCTGGGCACCCACTGGAACATCTCCCTGTTCCACTACCGCAGCCACGGCACCGACTACGGCCGCGTGCTGGCAGCGTTTGAGCTGGGCGAGCACGAGCCAGATTTCGAAACCCGGCTGAACGAGCTGGGCTACGAGTGCCATGACGAAACCCACAACCCGGCGTTCCGCTTCTTCCTCGCAGGTTAAGCGGATCGCAGGCCGGATCAGCGTAGCGCCACCCGGCTTTAGTGATTCGGCAGAATCTTCCAGAACGCATCAATAAGCGGCTCGTGCAGCCGCTTTTTTTGCGGCTGCACGAGCCGCTTATTGA
>CAMKZP010000202.1 GCA_946477805.1 uncultured Enterobacter sp. | reverse complement strand
CCGGCTGGCGATACAGATCCTGCGGCGAGCCAATCTGCATGATGTTGCCTTTGTTCATCACCAGCACGGTGTCGGAGACCGCAAACGCCTCGCTCTGATCGTGCGTCACGTACAGCGAGGTGATGTTGAACTGCTTTTGCAGCTCGCGAATTTTATCGCGCATGCTGCGCCTGAGGTTGGCGTCGAGGTTGCTCAGCGGCTCATCGAACAGCAGCACTTTGGGTTTGAGGATCAGGGCGCGGGCCAGCGCCACGCGCTGCTGCTGGCCGCCGGAGATCTGGTCCACGAAGCGGTCCTCAAACCCCTCCAGGTCCACCATCGCCAGGGCCTCTTTGACCCGCGTTTTTATCTCCGCGCGCGACACGCCCAGCATCTTCAGGCCATAGCCCACGTTCTCGCCCAGCGACATATGCGGGAAGAGGGCGTAGGACTGGAACACCATGCAGATATCGCGCTGCTGAATGGAGCGGTGGGTGACATCCTCCCCGTCGATAAAAATCTGGCCGTCGGTCGGTTTTTCCAGCCCGGCGACCAGACGCAGCACCGTGGTTTTACCGCAGCCGGAGGGGCCGAGCAGCGTCACCATTTGCCCCTGCGGGATCGCCAGGTTGATGTTTTCAATCACCGTGTTTGCGCCAAAGCGCTTGGTCACGTTGCGCAGTTCAACGAAATGTTTTTCAGTCATAGTGTTACGCCTGGTTTTCGGCTTTTGAACGGGAGATACGCGCCTCGCCGATCAGCCAGTCAAAGAGGAAAATGATCGCCAGCATGACCACGATCAGTATCGAGCCGTAGGCAATCGCCACGCCGTATTCGCCGTCTTCCACACGGTTCAGAATGTAGGCCGTTGCCACGCGGGTGTCCGGCGTGACGAGGAACACAATGGCGCTGACGGTGGTAATGGCGCGCACGAAGCTGTAGATCAGCGCCGACAAAATGGCGGGCCTCAGCAGCGGCAGCAGGATGTGGGTGATGGTGCGCAGGCTCCCGGCACGCAGGCTCAGCGAGGCTTCGTCGAGCGATTTATCGATCTGCCCCAGGCCCGCGATCCCGGCGCGAATGCCGACCGGCACGTTGCGCATCACCATCGAGATAATCACGATGGCCGCGGTGCCCGTGAGGTACACCGGCGCGCCGTTAAAGGCCAGAATGTACGACACGCCCGCCACGGTGCCCGGTACGGCAAAGCACAGCATAGTGGTGAACTCGATGGTCTTTTTGCCTTTAAACTGCTGGCGCACCACCACCCAGGCGATCAGCAGGCCGAAGGCGGCGGTAATTGGCGCGGCAATCCCGGCGTAGAGCAGGGTGTCGAGCAGCGAAGGCCACGCGCCGTCGCTCATGCCCTGGCCGAACAGCTTGATAAAGTTATCCAGCGTCAGGGTGTAGTCCACGCCCCAGTTAACGGTAAAACTGCCGTAGAAAATGCTGCCGTAGAGCAGGGCGTTGAAGGCGATCCACACCGCCAGCAGGGCGATCACGCTCCACACCAGCGTGACCGGCAGCGGCTGCACGTCGCCGCGGTACGATTTACCGGACACCGTCACGTACGAGCGCTTGCCGATCCACATGTACTGAATGCAGAACACCAGCAGCGAGAACAGCAGCAGGAAGGCCCCGAGGGTGCTCGCCGCCTGGTAATCGAGCTGTGAGCCGGTGATGTAGAAGTAAATTTGCGTGGCCAGCACGTCGAAGTTTCCGCCCAGCACCAGCGGGTTACTGAAGTCGGCCAGCGACTGCACAATCACGATTAAAAACGCGTTCGCCAGCGCTGGCTTCAGCAGCGGCACAAAGACGCCGTTAAAGGTCTGCCAGCGGCTGGCGCGCAGGGTGTAGGAGGCTTCCTCCAGCGACGGATGGATAGTTTTGATCGCGCCGTCGAGGATCATAAAGGCCATCGGCGTGAAGGCCAGCACCTGCGCCAGCCAGATGCCGGTGAAGCCGTAGAGCCAGTTGGTATTGGTCAACCCAAACCAGTCCACCATCAGCTCGGTAATATAGCCGGAGCGCCCCATCATCAGCGTAACGCCCAGCCCCACCACGAACGGCGGGGTCACGATCGGCAGAATCGAGAAGATGCGGCCAATGATGGCGCTGCGTCTGGCGATGCGCGTGGTGTAAATTGCCAGCACCAGGCCGAAAAAGGTGCAGCCGATGCCGACGGCGATGGAGAGCAGAATCGAGTTGATGATGACCTGAATAATGTGCGCCTGCGAGAGCACGTTCATAAAGGCCAGCGGGGCGAATTCTCCCGCGTCGCTGGTGAACATCGGAATGAAAATGGCGATGCTCGGCCAGACGATAAAAATGCCGATCAGCGCGACGATGGCAGTCAGCGAGCCGATGACAAAGCGGTCGCCGCCCAGCCACTCAAGGCGAGTGAGGGCCAGCGTCATGATGGCGCCCAGGGCGACAAACAGCACGATGCTGGCATAGCCCAGGCCGCGCCCTTCCACGGTGGCGCTGATGACCACGAACGCCATGCACAGCAGCGCCCAGCCCGCGTCGAAGGCGTGGCGGCTGCGCTGTTCGCGCCCGGCCGCGTTAAACGGGCGAACCAGCAGCAGGCCCGGCAGCAGGTACCACAGCCAGCTGACGTTGAAATGGGACCAGCCGTAGGCGTCGAGGATCTCATCCCCGGTTGACTCCAGCAGGCCGTAATCGAGGCTCCAGCTCGGCAGCAGGGCAAACGCCAGCCAGCCGAGTAAAACCCACATGAATACCGCATCCCGTTTTTTCACGGGATGAAGAGCGAGTGTCTGTGACATAGCAATTCCGGGTGTTAAGGAAATTGTAGGCCGGGCCAGCGCAGCGCCACCCGGCAATGACCGCGGTAGTGGGCTTATTTACCCATCTTCACGTCGCTGACCCATTTATTGATCAGCGCTTTACGCACCTCGGTGGAGCCGTACTTGTCCATGTCGTAGCTGATAAGCTTGAGGTCGTCGAGCTTGAGCGAGTTCGGCGAAGTCTCGGCCGTGGTGTTGGTCAGGATTTGATAGGATTTACCCTTCTTCCACGCCAGCTCCTGCGCCTCTTTCGAGAGCACCCAGTCCACGAACAGCTTCGCGTTTTCCTCGTTGCGCGCGCCCTTCAGGATGCTTACGCCGCCAATCTCATACCCGGTGCCTTCGCAGGGGGAGATCAGCTCCAGCGGCGCGCCCTGCTCTTTTTCCAGCGAGTAGTCGTGCAGGAAGCCGATGCCGATGGCGGTTTCACCGCGCGCGGCGTTACGCGCTGGCGCAATGCCGGATTTGGTGTACTGGGAGACGTTGCCGTTGAGCTGCTTCAGGTAGTCGAAGGCCTTATCTTCGCCCCACAGCTGAACGAAGGTCGCCAGCGCGGTATAGGCGGTGCCGGAGCTCTGCGGATCGGCGATCTGGATCTCGCCCTTGTATTCAGGCTTGGTCAGATCTTTCCAGCATTTCGGCACGGGTAGGTTTTTCTCCTTCAGGCGCTGGGTGTTGACGCCAAAGCCCAGAATACCAACGTAGACCGCGGAGGAGAGGTTGCCCTTCACCCTCGCCGGATCGCGGAATTTCTCCATGATCTGCTCCAGGTTTTTCGATTTATAGGGCTGAAGCAGCCCCATCTCACCGGCCTGGGACTGCGGATCCAGCGTGCCGCCGTACCAGACGTCGGCCTGCGGGTTTTTCTTCTCGGCATCTACTTTCGCCAGCGTGCTGCCGGAGCCGTTGCGGATAAACGAGGTTTTGACGTCGTACTTATCGCCGAACGCTTTGGTTTCGGCTTCGCACATTTCGTTGGTGGCGCTGCAGTACACCACCAGACGGCCTTTAGCCTGCGCGGCACCGGTTAAGGTGGCCAGCGCGATCCCGGAAGCAATGAGGGTAGAGAGAAGCGTTGTTTTCATTATTCAGCCCTTTTTATGACGTTATGTGACTGCGAGAAGCGGTGATGCCGGCCATCAGCAGCGGCATCAGTAATAAACCCATCAGAACGGCGGCAATCGACAGCAGGCTGAACATCCCCGGCCAGCCGTAGCGTTCAATCACCTGCGACAGCGGCCACCCGGCAAGCGCTGCTCCCAGATAGGCAAACAGGCCGAGAAAGCCGGTAATTGAGCCTGCCGCCTGTTTGTGCCCGCACTCAACGGCGGCAAGGCCAATGAGCATCTGCGGACCAAAGACAAAAAATCCCACCGCAAAAAAACAGATCGCCAGCAGGGCGTAGTGGTGTACCGGCGCCAGCCACAGGGCGGCGACCGACACCATCAGCCCCAGCGTGAACAGCAAGATCATCGGCGCGCGCTGGCCGCTGAACAGCAGATCCGATCCCCATCCGGCAAACAGCGCGCCCAGCAGTCCGCCCACTTCGAACAGCATCACCGTGGCGTTGGCGCTGAGAAGGTTTACGCCGTGGCTCTCCGCCAGCCAGATGTTGCCCCAGTCGTTCAGGGCAATGCGGATGAGATACACCAGCACGTAAGACGCCCCGAGCAGCCAGATCATCGGATTTTGCAGCATGGTGGTGCGTAACATTTGCCACAGCCCCATCGGCGGGCTTTGCTGCTGCTGGCGTAGCTCCAGCGGATCGCTGCGCCACTCCCCGACCGTTGGCAGACCCTCTTCCTGCGGTGTCCCCCGCAGCTGTGTGGTCAGCCAAATGCCGAGCACAATGCTGATAATCCCCGGTGTCAGCATCGCCGCCTGCCAGCCCCATCGGTGGGCGGCAAACGCACAAATCAGTGGAATAATCGCGCCACCGATATTGATGGAGGTATTCCAGCAGCCCCACCAGAAGCCGCGCTCGTTGCGCGAATACCAGTGGGTCAGCAGCCTGGCGCAGGGCGGCCAGCCCCAGCCCTGAAAGAACCCGTTCAGCGTCCAGATGAACAGCAGCAGCGCAAACGCATCGCTGAAGCTGAACAGCACGTTCAGCACACCCGTCGCCAGCAGCCCGATGCCCATAAACGCGCGCTGCCCGTGGCTGTCATGCCAGAGCCCGGCGGCGAATTTCGACAGCCCGTAGCTGAGGTAAAACAGCGAGCCGATGAGCCCGATATCGCCCTTGCTGAGCCCTAAATCCAGCTGCAGCGCGGGTAAAACGTAGTTCAGGCTTTTTCGCGTCAGGTAAAACGCGGCGTAGCCAATCGCCATACAGAGCAGCAGCCTGGGGCGCAGCGCCCGGTAGCGTTGTGAAACCTCTTCAGCAGACAGTGCGTGCATGGCGTTCTCCGTTTGAGATGACAGTAGGCGGGCGCGGCGTAAAAGGGATGAGACAAAGTCTGGTGTGGCTAAGACTTTTTCCTGGTCAGGGGGGCGTTTGTTGCAAATTTGTGGGCAGGTTAACAATTACGCGCGTACCGGAACCGGATTCCAGCGTCAGCTCGCCGCCGAGGGCAGAGACGCGCTCGCGCATGCCCTGAATGCCGAAGCCGGGCTGCCGCTGAGGGCTGATGCCGCTGCCGTTATCGCGCACCTCCAGGTGCAGCCGCCCGTTCCGCTGGCAGAGCAGGATCGTCACTTCGCTGGCGTTAGCGTGTTTGCAGACGTTGTTGAGCAGCTCCTGCAGCAGGCGATACAGGGTGAAGACCAGCGTTTCGCTCTCCGGCGGCGTGGGAAGACGGTAGTCAAAGCGGCAGCGGATCCCGCGTTCAGCAAAGGCGAACTCGTTGACCAGGTGGTGCAGGGCCTCGCGGAGCGACAGCTCGTCCAGCACCGGCGGGCGGAGCTGGCGCAGCAGCTGGCGCGTGGAGTGGTGAATGCGTCTTGCAAGGTCGTTAATCTGCCCGGCGGCCTCAATCGCCAGCGGCGTACCGCCCGCGCGCTTCACCAGCTGAGACTGAATTTGAATGGCGGTAATGTTCTGGCCGATTTCGTCGTGAAGCTCGCGGGCCAGCTGCTTGCGGGTGTCCTCTTCCGAGTGGACCAGCTGTTCCGTCAGCGCCCGTCTGGCCTGCAGCTCGCTCTCCAGCCGCTGGCGATAGCGTTCGAGGTTCATCGCCAGATGCTGCTGGCGGCTGATGGCGATCCCGAGGCCAATCCCCAGCAGCGACTGCGTCGAGAGAAAAATTTCCAGTTCGAGGAGATCGCTAAACCCGACGCCCACCTGGCGGGCAATGGCGATCATCATGCTGCCGAGCAGCCCGGAAAGGACGCCCCCCTGCCAGCCAAATTTCCACGCCATCACCACGTTGGGCAGGAATACCACGATCAGCAGCAGCCGCTCCAGCGCTGGGGAGAGCACCATCTGCGTGCCAATGCCGATAATAAAAAACAGGCTGCACCAGACGATAAGCGAGGAGCGCAGCGGCGGACTGCTGGTGTCCAGCCCCAGCAGGTGGTAACGATGCTGCTGGCGCAAAAATTCAAATACCAGATACACGAACGGCGTCAGCAGCACGCCGCCGGTAAAGGAACCGAGCAGAAGCAGCGTGGCCGGGCTGTCCAGAAAGGGCGACAGGAGCAGGGTTTGCAGCAGGGCGTTCATCGTCACTGCCGCAATCAGGATCGACAGCCGCTGCCAGTAGAGCGGGAAGCGGTCCCAGTAGCGCTGCGCCAGCCAGGCGCTGAGGGTGCCGATAAGCGGCACGGCCAGCATCAGGTAACGGGTGAGGAGCTGCTCTCCGTGCAGCCAGAGGATGGCGGCAAGAGGAGGCAGAATTAGCGCGGGCCAGTAGCGGCGGGCAAGTAAAATCATCAGCGCCAGCCAGACCCCCTGCGGCAGAAACAGCACCGCCTGCTGGCCGTTTTGGGTAAGGTAAAAGCTCAGCGTCCACAGCATCAGCCAGCCGGTTCCCCAG
>CAMKZP010000201.1 GCA_946477805.1 uncultured Enterobacter sp. | reverse complement strand
GATAAAGACGTCTTCGTTACGCGTCATGTAGGCGCGCATATTGCCCTCTTTGTCGATCAGCGCCTTCAGGCGGCGGGCAATCTGCAGCACGACATCTTTTTCGCGGGTGTGATATTTCCCGACGGCGCCGGAGTCCTCTCCACCGTGACCGGGATCGAGCATGATCACAATCGGGCGATCGCGCCCGGCCCTGCCCGGCTGCGGACCGCTTTGCGCAGGAGGAACCTGTTTCTCAAGATTGCCCTGGTTGTAGTCTTCCAGAAGCGCCAGCAGCGGATCCTGAATATCCGTTGCGTTGGCTGGGTAGAGATCCATTACCAGTCGCTCTTTGAAGGTGGCGACGGGCGCCAGCGCGAACAGCTGCGGCTTAACGTTCTGCTTGAGCTCAAACACCATACGCACCGTTTGCGGGTCAAACTGCCCTACGCGAGCCGACCTGATAAACGGATCGTCGCCGCGGATCTGCGCCGCCATCCCTTTCAGAACCGAATTCAGGTTTACGCCTTCGATATCCACGACAACACGCTCAGGGTTACTGAGGGCAAATTGCTTATATTTCAGTACCCGATTGGATTCTACCGTCACGCGCGTGTAGGTCGACGACGGCCAGACGCGCACCGCCACCACCTGACTCGTCGCGGCAAGGCCCACCTGACTGACGCTAAGCAACCACATTGCCCCCGCCCCTTTTAACAAGCGGCGACGGCTTATTGCTGAATTGGATCCCGACATGCTTCTCCCGAGCAAGTAATCTAACTGATATACAAAAGTCCAGATTGACCGAAAACTTTAACGAATGACGCATAAACTGTCATCTATAAAAGGGTAAACAATCATACGCTAACGCACGGATTACTTATTACTTTCTGTGTGTCGCAGAAAATTTGGGCTTGCGCAGGCGGCCATAATCGAATAAAAATACAGAAATTACGAATAAACATTCATTAAGGTTGTGTCATGGTGAAGGAACGTAGAACCGAACTGGTCCAGGGATTCCGCCACTCTGTTCCCTATATCAACGCCCATCGGGGAAAGACGTTTGTCATCATGCTCGGCGGTGAGGCCATCGAGCATGAAAACTTTTCCAGCATCGTCAACGATATTGGTCTGCTGCACAGCCTCGGCATCCGTCTGGTGGTGGTGTACGGCGCTCGCCCGCAGATTGACGCCAACCTGGCAGCGCATCACCATGAGCCGATTTACCACAAGCATACCCGCGTCACCGACGCGAAAACCCTGGAGCTGGTTAAGCAGGCGGCGGGCCTGCTGCAGCTGGACATCACCGCACGTCTATCAATGAGCCTGAACAACACGCCGCTGCAGGGGGCGCATATCAACGTCGTGAGCGGCAACTTCATTATCGCGCAGCCGCTTGGCGTGGACGATGGCGTGGATTACTGCCACAGCGGCCGTATCCGTCGTATTGATGAAGAAGCGATTCACCGCCAGCTGGACAGCGGTGCCATCGTGCTGATGGGGCCTGTTGCCGTCTCCGTGACCGGCGAAAGCTTTAACCTGACGTCTGAAGAGATTGCCACCCAGTTAGCCATCAAGCTTAAGGCGGAGAAAATGATTGGGTTTTGCTCCTCTCAGGGCGTGGTCAACGATGAGGGGGTGATTGTGCCGGAACTTTTCCCGAATGAAGCCCAGGCCCGCGTCGAAGAGCTGGAAGCGCAAGGTGACTATCACTCCGGCACCGTGCGCTTTTTGCGCGGCGCGGTGAAGGCCTGCCGCAGCGGCGTGCGCCGTAGCCACCTGATCAGCTATCAGGAAGACGGTGCCCTGCTGCAGGAGCTGTTCTCCCGCGACGGTATCGGCACGCAGATCGTGATGGAGAGCGCGGAGCAGATCCGTCGCGCCACCATCAACGATATCGGCGGCATTCTGGAACTTATTCGCCCGCTGGAACAGCAGGGCATTCTGGTTCGTCGCTCACGCGAACAGCTGGAGATGGAGATCGACAAATTCACCATTATTCAGCGCGATAACCTGACCATCGCCTGCGCCGCGCTCTATCCTTTCCCGGAAGAGAAAATTGGTGAAATGGCCTGCGTGGCCGTGCATCCCGACTATCGCAGCTCGTCGCGGGGCGAAATGCTGCTGGAGCGCGTGGCGGCGCAGGCACGGCAAATCGGCCTGAGCAAGCTGTTCGTGCTCACCACGCGCAGCATTCACTGGTTCCAGGAACGCGGCTTTACGCCGGTAGATATTGATTCACTGCCGGAAAGCAAGAAAGAGATGTACAACTATCAGCGTCGTTCCAAGGTGCTGATGGCCGATCTGGGCTAATACGCAGCCCTCGCCGTCCGGCGAGGGCCCGTCTTAACCGGCCTCGAAGAGCGCGCTCAGCCCGCTCCGCCGTTCCGTACGGGCGGCTATCGCCTGCACCAGCACGCGTTCATCGGTGTACAGCGACAGACGCTGGCGTGCGCGGGTAATGGCGGTGTAAATCAGCTCACGAGTGATCACCGGCGAAAGCTGAGTGGGCAGTATCAGCGCCGCATGGTTGAATTCCGAACCCTGAGATTTGTGCACCGTCATCGCCCAGGCCGTTTCGTGCTCGGGCAGGCGGCTTGGCTGTACGGACTTCACGCTGCCATCCGGCATCATGAACCAGACGCGCAGCCCGTTTCCGCGATCGAGTGCGATCCCGATATCGCCGTTAAACAGCCCCAGCGCGCTGTCGTTTCTGGAAATCATCACCGGCCGCCCCTCATACCAGCGCGAGTGCGGTAAACGGGTGATTTTGCGCTTCTGAGCCAGAAGCTGCTCCAGCCTGTCGTTGAGGCCACCGACGCCAAACGGCCCCTCCCTCAACGCGCACAGCAGCTGATATTCACCAAATGCCGCAATTGCCTGCTCTGGCGCGCTTTGCTCTTTCACGCACGTCAGGAAGTGCTGATACCCCTGCAGGGCGTCGTCCAGCATCGCCTGATACTCTTCCCCGGTTTGCAGCGGTTTTTTCTCGATATCGGTGAAAGTGCCGTCAAACACCGCGCGGGTGGCATGACGATCGCCCCGGTTTACTGCCGAAGCCAGTTTGCCAATTCCCGAGTCGCTGCCGAAACGGTAGCTTTTTTGCAGCAGGCACAGGCTGTCGCGCAGCGCCCCCGCCAGCGGGCTGCTGTTACCTTCAAGCTGACATCCCGTCAGCCGCGATAACTCCTCCGCCCGTTCAGCGGTATAGCCCTGGCTGGCATAGGTACAGATATCTCCCAGCACCGCCCCCGCCTCAACGGAAGCAAGCTGGTCGCGATCGCCCAGGAAAATGACGCGGGCGTGGGGAGGCAGGGCATCGATCAGCCGCGACATCATCGTCAGGTCGATCATCGACGCTTCATCCACCACCAGCACATCCAGGTGCAGCGGGTTTCCGGCGTGGTAGCGCAAACGTTGGCTACCCGGCTGCGCCCCCAGCAAACGGTGAAGCGTGCTGGCCTCACCGGGCATTAACGCAAGCTGAGCCTCGGTAAGCGGCAGCTTTTGCATCGCGCCGCCTAACGACTCCGTCAGACGGGCGGCAGCTTTTCCGGTCGGTGCCGCCAGGCGGATACGGCATTTTTGCTCGCCCGAAAGCTGAATTAGCGCGGCGAGCAGTTTTGCTACGGTGGTCGTTTTCCCCGTTCCCGGGCCCCCCGAAATCACCGAAATCCGCCGCGTTAACGCCACGGCCGCCGCCACTTTTTGCCAGTCGCTGGCTTCGGTTGAGGTGAAAAGGGCATCCAGCGTTTGCCGGAACTGCACTTCCTCACAGGGCAGCGAGGCGTTGGTCTCGCTGAAAAAGCGCGCGACCGTCAGCTCGTTGCGCCACAGCCGGTTGAGGTATAAACGGCTGCCTGTGAGGATGATTGGCGTCTGGATCTCTCCGCAGCCCACGGCGGGGGAACGCTGCAAAACGGTCTGCCAGTCCAGCGTCTCACCGAGCAGGGCAAAGCAGGACTGCAGCGCGGGGGGAGTTGTCTCGTCAACGATCAGCCGCGAAAGCGGCAGACAGACGTGCCCCTCGCCCGCGTCCTTGCTCAGCAATGCGGCGGCCAGCATCACGGCGGGCTCTTCGTCAGCCACCATCATCGCAAACTGTACATCCAGCTGGCGCAGCAGGCGTTGCTCAACCGCATCCAGCAATAGTTGCTGCATTGTCATGCGACCTCCTCCGCGGTGGCGGCAAACAGGTTATCCATCTTTTCAATGAGCGCCACTTCCGGACGCGTGGTGAAAATACCCGAGCGCGGGTCAGCCGGGTCGACTCCGCGCAAGAAGAGGTAGATAACGCCGCCAAAGTGTTCTTCATAACGGTAATCGGCAATGCGATGCCCCAAATAACGATGCAGCGCCAGGGTATACAGCTGATACTGTAAATCGTAGCGATGCATTTGCATGGCGGATGCCATAGCCTGCGGGGTGTAGGCTTCGCTGCTTTCGCCCAGCCAGTTCGATTTATAATCCAGCAGGTAGTAACGCCCTTCGTGACGGAAGACCAGGTCGATAAACCCTTTCAGCATACCCTGAACCTGACGGAAATTGAGCGGCGGGCAGCCGGCCGAGAGCGGGTCATATTCGCGGATCAGCGCATCCAGCGCGTCGGCCTTCAGCGGGCTGGCGATAGGAAGATAAAACTCCATCTCCACCTGCTTGTCTTTTGCCGTTAGCTGGCTCAGGGAGATGCCCTGCTCCGTCAGAGGAGCGTGCAAACTGTCTCTTATACACATCTGACGCTGTCGTCGGCAGCGTCAGATGTGTATAAGAGACAGGCTGAAACCGGCTGGGTGAAATCCAGCTCTTCAAACAGGCTGTGCAAAAAGGTGCCCGGTGACGCGCCGCGCGGAAACTGGTGCGGCGTCAGCGCGGGTTCATTCTGCACCTCCCCCACTCCCGCGGCGTCCACGTCCAGTTTTGGCATCAGATCCTGCGCGAGGCTCTGCCCATGCTGCTGCAGGCCGGAGTAGCTGGTGACCCGCCAGTCGTCAGCAAGGGGGCGAAGGATCTGCCGCGCGTTTAGCTCGGTCTCGTGCTGCTCTGGTATCTGCCAGCGGCTATTATCGGGCGATGACGGGACGTGCAGGGCAATATGGTCGTTGCAAAGTGATTCGACACACTGGCGCAGCCCCGCCGCGTCTTTTGGCTCGCCGAGCTGAATAAGCCGCCCCAGCGCGCTTAAATGGAAATCGGTCTCCCCCGTTTTTTCGCCACGACGGCGAAACAGCGGGGCGATCCCGAGGCTGCAGTGCCAGACCGAGCGGGTTAACGCCACGTAGAGCAGGCGTAAATCTTCCGCCAGACGTTCGGCCTCGGCCAGCTCCACGCTGGACTCTGCGTTGCTGAGATCGAGCACCGCCTCGAAGGAGTTACGGTCATGGTAAAACGCCTGATCCTGCACCCGGTAATTGGCGATAAACGGCAGCCAGACCAGCGGATATTCAAGACCTTTAGATTTATGAATGGTGACGATTTGCACCAGATGCTTATCGCTTTCAAGGCGCATCTGCTGGCTGGAAGCGTTGCTGTTCGGGTCTGCGATTTGCTGCGAAAGCCAACGCACCAGGGCGTGTTCGCTCTCCAGCTGCGTGCCCGCTTCCTGCAACAGCTCGCTGATATGTAAGATATCGGTCAGGCGACGCTCGCCGCCAGCCGTGGCGAGCATGTTCTCCGCCACGTGGCGCTGGGCCATCAGCTCGCGCAGCATGGCCATCACACCGCGTTTAAGCCAGCGTTCCCGGTAGCGGACGAACTCTTCCACCACCGCATCCCAGGCGGCCTCGCTGTTGTTCAGGGCGTCAATATCCCGCGCAGTCAGCCCCAGCATGGAGCTGGCCAGCGCGCAGCGAAGCGTGCTTTCACGCTCTGGCGTCAGTACCGCCTGCAGCAGCCACAGCATCTCCTGAGCTTCCAGGGTTTCGAACACGCTGTCTCGGTTTGAGAGATACACCGAAGGAATATTCAGCTGGGTCAGCGCATCGCGGATCAGCGCGGCTTCCTGGCGGCTGCGCACGAGCACCGTGATATCCGATGCCTTAACAGGATGTGCCTGTTCGCCTCTCCACAGCACCGCTTCGCCGCGCGCGCCTGCGCTCAGCCAGTCGCGAATTTGCGCGGCGCAGTGCTGCGCCATCGCATTTTGATAGTCCGCAACGCCGCAGCCATCGCCGTCGAGCAGCCAGATGCTCATCGCCGGCTGCGCTGCCCCCTGATATTCAAAGCGCAGTGAGGCATTCTTTGCGGCAAATTTTACGGGTAAGAAAGGGATTTCCTTAAACATGAACGCTGCGTCCATCCGGCTGAACAGCGCGTTAACGCTTTCAACCATACCCGGAGCCGAACGCCAGTTGGTGTCCAGCGTATAGTGCGCCGACACCTCGCTTCGGGCCTTCATGTAGGTGAAAATATCCGCCCCGCGGAAGGCGTAAATAGCCTGTTTTGGATCGCCGATCAACAGCAGTGCGGTGCCAGGCTGATGCTGCCAGATACGACGGAAAATACGATACTGCTGAGGGTCGGTATCCTGAAATTCATCGATCATCGCCACCGGAAAACGGGTGCGAATTGCAGCGGCGAGGGCCTCACCGTTTTCGCTTCTCAGCGCGGCGTCCAGGCGACTAAGCATATCGTCAAAGCCGAGCTCGCCCCGGCGGCGTTTTTCCCGCGCCACTGCGTCGCGGATTTCCGTCATTGCCCGGACGATCACCAGGTCGTTGAGCGTCAGGGGCTCAGCCAGGAGCGCCTCGATGGCGACAAACAGAGGATGCTCAGGAACGATGCCGTCGGCTTTGGTCCGCTCGACCAAAAAACGCCGGGAGAATTTCT
>CAMKZP010000200.1 GCA_946477805.1 uncultured Enterobacter sp. | reverse complement strand
TTCTTTATGTAATGCACCGAAGTTAAGTCAGATGTTGTTGTAGATATATTTGCTAAACATCAAATGTGACAATAATGTAAAAGGAGTGAGTCGAATGCCTACACCGTGCTACATAGCCATAACTGGACAAACCCAGGGAAACATTACCGCAGGCGCTTTCACCGCGGAATCTGTTGGTAACATCTACGTTCAAGGCCACGAAGATGAGATGCTGGTCCAGGAGTTTAAACACAACGTTACCGTTCCCACCGACCCTCAGTCCGGCCAACCCGCCGGTCAACGTGCGCACAAACCCTTTATTTTTACCGTAGCGCTTAATAAGGCCGTTCCACTGCTTTACAACGCACTGGCTTCCGGCGAAATGCTGCCGACAACTGAGCTGCATTGGTACCGCACATCCATCGAAGGCAAGCAAGAGCATTTCTTCACCACCAGGCTGACTGACTCCACTATCGTGGATATCGACTGTCATATGCCTCACTGCCAGGACTCAGACAAACGTGAATTTACTCAACTAATCAAAGTCTCGCTGGCTTATCGCAAAATTGAGTGGGAACACGTCACTGCCGGAACATCCGGAGCGGATGACTGGCGTGCGCCACTCGAAGCGTAAATCAGGCATAAAGCCTTCCGTAGCACTACGGAAGGCTTAGTGGTTTAAAAAGCGCACCGGTTTATAAGGATATTTTATGCCCCTACAGGGAACGCATTTCACACTCGAGGTGGATGGGCTGGCTTTAGATACCTTCGCAGTGGTGGGATTTCGTCATTCTCAGTCATTTTCTGCGCTGTTTTCACTCAGAGTGGATGCGGTCAGTAAAGATCCTGCCATTTCTTTTGAACAACTGCTGGAAAGCAACGCCACGTTAACAGTGTTCAAAAATAATGTACCGCAGCGCTGTATCAAGGGCATTATTATCGCCTCGGAACAGGGTGATACCGGCAAAAATCAGACGCTTTATTCCCTTCAGATTCGTCCTCCCTTTTGGCGAAGCACACTGCGACGCAACAGCCGAATATTCCAGAACACCGATATTCAGGGCATTGTTTCAACACTGTTTGGCGAGATGCTGGTAACGAAATGGCAGCCGGAGTTGTGGGCAGATCATTCAACAAGAGAGTTCTGCGTCCAGTTTATGGAAACCGACTACGACTTCATCGGGCGCCTGCTGGCAGAAGAAGGTATTTTCACCTATGACAAAGAGTCAGAGGGTGAACAGCAGCTCATACTGTGTGATAACGCTGCCAGCCTGCCAGACGGTGAAGCACTTTCCTATCACCCGGAGCCTGGAGAAGATTCGTCTCTCTATCATGTAACGCAGTTTCGTCGCAGTGCGCAAATCCGCCCGGCGAAAGTTACCACGCAGGATTACACATTCAAAACCCCCTCCTGGAAAGGATCATTTAATTATCAGGGCGACAACCTTAACGCTCAGTACCCCATTTATGAGTTCTTTGATTATCCAGGACGATTCAAAGATGACGCTCATGGAAAAGCATTCACGCAATATCAAACCGAGGGCTGGAGAAATAATGCGGAGCAGGCTAATGGCGTAAGTGACTCGCCAAAACTATGGCCTGGTGTGCGCTTCGAACTGAAGGCACATCCTCGCGCAGACCTCAACGTGCAATGGCAGGTAATAAGCAGTGAACTGATTGGGAATCAGCCCCAGGCGCTGATCGGTAGTCAAGGCACGGGCACCACGCTGATCAATCATTTTCAGGTAATTCCGGGCAAGCAGACATGGCGTCCAGTCCCCTTCTCTAAACCCAGGATTGACGGTCCGCAGACCGCTGTTGTGACGGGCCCGCCAGGAGAGGAGATCTACTGCGATGAGCACGGACGAGTGCGGGTAAAATTTACATGGGATCGCTACAACCCGCAGGATGACAGCAGCTCGTGCTGGATACGTGTCTCTCAGGCATGGGCAGGCGCCGGATTCGGTAACTTAGCCATCCCCCGCGTGGGGCAGGAAGTTATTGTTGATTTTCTTAACGGCGATCCCGATCAGCCCATCATCACTGGCCGTACCTATCACGCAGACAATAAATCCCCGGGCAATCTCCCGGGTACCAAAACACAAATGACGTTGCGTTCAAAAACCTATAAAGGCGGTGGATACAACGAACTGATGTTTGAGGATGCGACGGGTCAGGAACTGCTTTCCATGCATGCCCAGAAAGACATGCACACAGTTGTTGAAAATAACTGCACGACGGAAGTTAAAAAAGACGACAGCACCATTGTTACACACGATCGTACTGTAGAAGTTAACAATGAGCAGCACAACACAGTAAAAAAAGACTGCACTCTCACCGTCACTGAAGGAACCCAGTCCGTCACCGTGGAGCAAGGCGACCAGCACATTAAGGTGAACACAGGCCAGCGCTCACTTTTCGTGGCTAACGCACACAGCGTGACGGTAAAAGCGGGTGGTGAAACCAACACCATCCAGGCGGGAGGACAATCAAACACCATTACCGGCAATCGTATTCTGACCGTAAATGAAGGCGATCAAACCACCGACATTGCCGGAGAGCTGAAGCTCACTGCGGGTAAGGCCATCACTATCACCTGCGGAGCAGCAAAGCTTGAGATTAAAAACGATGGTTCCGTCACGTTGAACGGTGTGAAGCTCACCTTTACCGCATCAGGTCAAGTGAAGGTCGAGGGTCAGGAAATTACCCTGAACTAACCCGATGGAGACAGAACACAAAATGCCTGTAACAAAGAATGCTGTTGAACGAAAACTGGCAGAAGTAGAACACCTTTGGCTGGAAGCCAGTGATGTTCAAGACGCTCGTGTTTACATCTGGCGCACCGCAGCGGATTCAGACCGGCTAATACAGGTGTTTTTTGCTCTCCAACAGGAAAGGCAAAACGATTTCACGACCCCGGATTTGTTTGTTCATTTCACTACACCTTTTGAAACGACTTATGATTATTCACTTGCTCTCGCAAATGAATTCGCTGAGCGCGTGGCTATTTCAACGTTCCCTGAGTCGTGCTGGTCACAGGATAACCAGCCTCCCTGCTATCGGGGAGAGGACTTAGTTACTCTTTTGAATGATTTTGCTCATCATCACCAGAACTGTTTTCGCTATCTGGCCGTCATCCTGACACCTTCTGTCATCAGTCATTTAGCGTCTTTTCAGGGTTTTCTTGATGAACTCTGCCTTACTACAACTGCAGCACCTTCCCTATTACGCTTCATGCTGGTGGATACAAACGAGAATCCCGTGTGGCAGGGGTTATGCGATCGTTTTCCTGAAAAAGTTCGGGTGCTCACCACGGGCATTAATGAAGACGAACTGATGCGTCAGACCCTGAATGAAACGCCCACCACTGACGGTACAGCTATGTTGCGTTTTCGACAGTTGATGTTGGATTCATTCATTTCACTTAAAAATGGCCCCGTTGAGCAGACCGACTTTATTGCCCATAAAGCACTGAAAATGGCACAGCAGAATGGATGGCTGGACCAGTGTGTTGTGTTATTCAGCATGATCGCTGGTGGCTGGCTAAAAGAGAAAAATACACGCAACGCTATAAAAAACTACCGTCTTGCGTTCCAGCACGCGGAGCAACTGCCCGATAGCTCCAGGCATTCACTGATGGTTCAGAGCCTGATGGGAGAAGGAAATGCGTGGTTTATGGACGGAAACTATCGGCAGGCCGCAGATAAATTCGACCAGTCGGCTGGGGTGGCACAAAACATTCCCTCATTATTATTGGAAATGGAAGGCCACCGGATGGCGGGATTTAGTCTGATGGCGATGTTGCCTGCACCGGAAGAAACGGCGCAACACTATCATGCTGCGTTAATGGCCGGTCTGGCTATGAGTCATGAAGAACACGACACGTCAGGTTTTCTTCAGATTTTTCGAGACCTGCTGAACCACATTTCACCCAATGCCGCCATCGGCTGCAGCCGCCAGGCAGAAGAGTATGTTAGCGAAAGGGCAGAAATCGTCCGTCAGGCAGAGCGAGCCGTTAGCCTGGCGGACAAATCAGGTATCGCTGCTGTAGTGCAGGAAACCAACCGCGAACTGGAAGAGAAATCAGAGGCATTATTCCAGCACACGCTGATACAACGGGAACAGCTGCTGATGCAGGAATCGCCGCTGTTCCACAACCTGTTATGCCTTGCACGTTACTACAGCCACAGGTTCTGGACGCCGGGAACAGACATTATCCATCCCCTGAATAAACCCATCGATGAATGGCCCTTTTCACCGCTGCTGCAGGTGTCAGACATTCTACCCACTCAAAAATACACACAGGCATTGTTTTGCCTGATATTCCCATCCGTGCAGGAGTCGATAAATGCCGTGGTTTAAGCAAAAAAAGTGGCTGATTTTGGTTGTATTTGCCGTCGTGCTGATTGGATATGCCGGTCTTATGGACGACACCTACCGGGATGAAATTCGCGTTTTCCTGCGACAGCTCATGCGGGTGCTGTAAACAAAGGGTAATGGCCGTGAAGCCCAAACGGTATGGGCGGTAGCGTACTCAAAACAGGACAGATTCATGACAGGGAGAGCACGATGGCTATTAACGCCAGTAAACATTTTGACCCTATGCTGGGCATCGATTTTCATGCGTATATTGTCCCCCCTTCTGTTCTCCCGACACCCCATATCGCGATGGTGTTCGATCTCTGGGACTACGCCCCCCTTGTAGGGGCTACGGTAAAAATTCATGGCCTGAAGCGTACGGTGGCTGGGACGGAAGGAAAAGCCTTCCACATTCTGGTGGGCGTCCCGATGCCACCGGTGAAGCTCCCCGGAGGTCCGCAGACCGATGACGAAGTATTCATGGGCAGTAAAACGGTGGTCGTGGACGGCGACCCACTGACCCCCCGCATGGCTCCGGTACTGAGTTGCAACATTGCGGGGATAATTCCACCGCTTCGACTTCGCCGCGCAAAAAAATTACCTACCCTCTCCCTGACCGCTCCGCTGACGGTAAACATGGCGTTACACCATAACATCTCCGTGGGTGGACCGCTGACCATCAGTATGATGTCGATGCTGAGCAAGGTGGGTCTATCGGCTTTTAAGCGTGCCGGTAAAAGCAAGGCCTTCATAAAATTCATGGATAAGTTCAAAGCATTCCGCCAGAAGTTATTCAGGAACACGGAGCCGGGTTTTCTTAAATGTAAGGTTCTGCGGGCAGAGCCTGTAGACATCCGTGACGGTAGCGTGCGTCTGGAGCAGCGAGACTTTGTGTTGCCAGGGCGCGTGCCGCTGGACTGGATACGCTATTACCGCTCGGCCGATACCGATGTGGAAGGCCTTCTGGGTTTCGGCTGGAAGACGCTGGCAGATACCCAGCTCATCTATCACCCAGACGCTGATTTTCGGGAGTTAGTGCTGGCGGAGGGCTCGCTGTTTTTTGCCGATGCGCCGCTGCAGTCAGGAGCCTCTCATGCCGTAAACAGCCTCCCCGGGGGCGCATTGCTATGGTATGAGGATGAGGATGGCGGTGCGGTGCGTCACTGGGTGGTGGAAAACGGGGAAAACCGGCGCTGGTGCTTCCGCCAGGAGATGAGCGCTGCACAGACGGTACTGCGACCGTCGCGCCTGGAGGACAATAACGGTAACGGGTGGCGCTTTCGCTATGAGGCCGACAGACTCACGCTGACGGAGTACACGACGCAGGAAATAACCGGACGGACTGTGATCGCGGAACGCCCTGAACAGCGTATTACCGCCATCAGATTTTATGATGGTAATGCCGGTAGCAACGAGCCGGCGCATACGCTGGCCTCATACGGTTATACGGCGGCAAACCAGCTTGCCCACCACACCGACAGCCTGGGTAACAGTCGTTATTTTGCCTGGTACGACAGAGTGTACATGCAGTACCACGCCGATCGTCTGGGCCAGCGTTTTCACTATGACTACGACGAAGCCTGGCGGGTGGTTCACGCGTGGGGCGATGGCGGCTGGTACGACTACCACTTCGCCTGGAACGATGCCTGTCATGAACTGGAAATGACCGACTCGCTGGGCCATATCACGATTATTCGCTTTAGTGATGACGGCCTGCCGCTGTGTGAGATCGACCCGCAGGGCGGCGCAACCTTTTTTCTCTATGATGCCTACGGCCAGACGGTGGCCATTACCTCCCCCGGCGGCCGAAAGACCCTCTTCGAATATGATGAGGCAGGCCATATTGTCCGGGAAACCACCCCGGATGACAGTGAGTACACTGCATCATGGCAGCGGCTAAAACTGACGGAAGCGACCGATCCGGAAGGTAGCCGCTGGCTGTTTGAGTACGATGAACGGGGCAACCTGTCGACGGCAACGGCCCCTGCGGGCGTCCGGCGGCGTTACCATCACGATGAATACGGCCAGGTGGTACGCCTCGACACGCCGGGCTGCGGCCACGCATACTTCGAATATGACCGGCTGGGGTTCATCTCCGCCCTGACGGCGCATAATGGCGCACGAAGCACGTATCGACACAACAACATCGGACGTCTGCTCTCGGACACGGACGCGCTGAACCGGACGCGCCGGTATCATTACGACAGCGAAAACCGTCTGGTGCAGGCTAAGCTCCCGGAGCGCAATGCCGTCACCCTGTCTTACGATGCGGAAGGACAGCTCATCACGTACGATGACGGACAGGGACGGGTTACACATCTGACATACACCCCCACCGGTGAAGTCAGCGGCTGCACCACCCCGGACGGGGAGAAGGTGCGCTACGAGTACGATACTGAAGACCGGCTGGTGGCGGTGGTCAATCAGCTGAATCAGCGCTGGCTGATGGTACGCGACGGCCTGGGGCGG
>CAMKZP010000199.1 GCA_946477805.1 uncultured Enterobacter sp. | reverse complement strand
CCGTAGGCCGGGCTGTTTGGGTTTTTAGAGCTAAACAGCGGCTGCTGCTGGTAGCCTGCGCCACCGCTCATCATACGGCCCATCATGTAGCCCGCCATCAGCGGCATCCAGAAGCTGCCGCTGGACTGCGCCTGCGCCTGATTTTCAGGCGCCATGCCCGCCTGAGCAGGAGCCTGCTGGCACTGGCCCTCGCCGAATTCCGCTACGCAATCTTCGCGTGAAGCATATTTCGGCGCGGTGCGTTCCGCTTCTTTCAGGGCGCTGTTATATGCCGTCGTACACTCGGCGGTTTTACCTGTGGCTGCCGAACAGTCGTCAGCGTTTTGGTACATTGAGACCGTTTCGTCGCTCTGCTCACAGCCTGCCAGCATAAAAACAGCGGTGATCGCAAATGCGACAGGGGTGAGGTGGCGTGCGTTCCAGCTTTTGCGGAACGAAGCGTGATTGATCGTTTTTGTCCGTTTCATCTTTGTCTTCCAGGACCCAGTGGTGATAACGCTCAGGATAGAGGATGAGTGGTTGAAAATGAAGCGCAGAGGGGGATTCAGGGGGATCTTTACGTTGGCTTACGTTCAGTTGTGATACTGCGCAACGCTAACGGGCCTACGATAATGTAGGCCCGATAAGCGCAGCGCTAACGGGCAATGCTTAATTACGGAAAGGGTTGGTACCGGTGCTGGAAGGGGCAGACGTACGCGCGGCGGTCGGCTGTGCTACAGGCGCGCTGCTGTCACCGTTGAAGTTATCCACGGCGGCGACCTGCTGTGGATTTTCCGGGGCAACGCTTTCCGGGGAGGTCGGAACCGGTTTACCCAGCGCGCTGTTAAGCGACTGCAGATCCTGCTCGTTTAGCGTACCCAGAGCCTGCTTGATGTTCAGCTGGTTGATCAGGTACTGATAGCGCGCGCTGGAGAGCTGCTGCTTCGCGTTGTACAGCGCGGTGGTGGCGTCCAGGACGTCAACGATGGTACGTGTACCCACTGCGTAGCCCGCTTCGTTCGCGTCCAGAGAGCTTTGGGCAGAGACAACGGCCTGCTTATAGGCGTTGATGCTGCTGATAGACGCGTTCACGTTGTTGAAGGAAGAACGCACGGTCTGCACCACGTTGCGGTGCGCGCTTTCCAGCTGCTCGCTTGCGCCAACAAAGTTGTACTGCGCCTGTTTCACCTGGGAGTTCACCATGCCGCCCTGGTACAGCGGCAGCGAGAAGTTCAGGCCCACTTTGTTCTGGCCCTGGTTGCTGTCGTCATACTGGGCAGAGTTGGTTTTAGAACCGCTGTAAGTGGTGTCCGATACGCCGGTAGACGCGCTCAGGCTCAGAGTTGGCAGATGGCCATCCTGCGCCTGACGGATCTGCTCGCGGGCCAAATCCTGGTTCAGACGCGCCTGCAGCAATGCCAGGTTGCGGTTTTCCGCTTCTTTCAGCAGGGCGTTCACCGCCTGTGGCTTATCGGTTTTGAAGCTGTCCACGTTCAGGGAGGCCAGCTCAGGGTAATAATTGCCGGTAACCTGACGCAGCGACTCCAGCGCATTATCCAGGTTGTTGCGCGCGGTCACTTCGTTAGCCAGCACGGTATCGTACTGCGAACGGGCGTTCTGCACGTCAGTGATGGCGACCAGACCAACGTTGAAACGCTGAGTGGTTTGATCTAACTGACGGTAAACCGCCTGTTTCTGTGCTTCAGTGTAGGAGAGTGCGTCAATCGCGCTCAGCACGTTAAAGTAGGCGGTGGCGGTGTTCAGGATCAGCGTCTGCTGGTCGGTCTGATAGGTCACATCCTGGATGCCCGCGCTCTTTTCCTGCAGGGTCAACTGACGCCATTTGGACATATCAAACAGGGTCTGCGTTAATTGCAGTGAGGCGCTGGTGGCATTAGAGTTTACGCCGTTGGAGTCGCGAAAACCGTTGCTGTAGGTATAATCAGCACCTAAGCCCAGCTGCGGCAGCAGGGGGCTACGCGCTTCGTTAATCTTTTCAAACGCAGCATCACGATCGGCCGCTGACTTACGTAAATCAGGGTTGCCCAGACGTGCCTGCTGGTAGACCTGTAACAGGTTTTCTGCCTGGCTCATTGCACTGAAGCCCGTCAGGCTCAGGCCGATAAGGATGGGGAGCAATTTCTTCATTTGCATTCCTTGTTGTGAAGCAGTATTAGCGCTGATCTAATTAAAAATAATTGCCGATTCTAACAGAATCATCCACACCAAAAGGTTGGCGTTACGTGCCATCTGGCGGTAATTTGCACCAATCTACCATATAGCCTTGCAAACGGCAGCCAAACAGCCTTGAAATTCACAATTTCATCACCATTGCTACCAGGACTCGACTCATGCAAAAAACAGAAACGTTGCCAGTAACATTCGCCAAAAACGATGTAGAAATTATTGCACGAGAAACGCTTTATAGCGGTTTTTTTTCCATGGATCTTTACCGTTTCCGGCATCGCCTGTTTAACGGCGAGATGAGCGGTGAAATCAAACGCGAAATTTTTGAGCGCGGGCACGCTGCAGTCTTGCTACCCTTTGACCCAGTGCGCGATGAAGTTGTGCTGATAGAGCAGGTGCGGATTGCCGCCTATGACACCAGCGCTACCCCGTGGCTGCTGGAGATGGTGGCCGGTATGATCGAAGAGGGCGAGTCGGTTGAAGACGTTGTCCGCCGCGAGGCGCTGGAAGAGGCGGGCCTGGTGGTTGGCCGGACGAAACCGGTACTGAGCTACCTGGCGAGCCCGGGCGGCACAAGTGAACGCTCATCTATTATGGTCGGCGAAGTGGACGCCACGACGGCGGAAGGGATCCACGGTCTGGCAGATGAAAACGAAGATATTCGCGTTCATGTGGTGAGTCGGGAGCAGGCTTACCGGTGGGTAGAAGAGGGTTTAATCGACAACGCAGCCTCTGTCATCGCCCTGCAATGGCTACAGCTGCATTATGAAACATTACGAAACGAGTGGATAAAATGAAGCGTTATACACCTGACTTCCCAGAAATGATGCGCCTGTGCGAAACCAATTTCGCCCAGCTGCGCCGCCTGCTGCCGCGAAACGATGCACCCGGCGAAACGGTGAGCTATCAGGTGAGCAACGCGCAGTATCGTTTAACGATTGCAGAATCAACGCGTTACACTACGCTGGTGGAAATTGAGCAAACGGCGCCGAGCATTAGCTACTGGAGTCTGCCGTCGATGACGGTGCGCCTCTACCACGATGCGATGGTCGCTGAAGTGTGTTCAAGTCAGCAGATCTTTCGCTTTAAAGCGCGGTATGATTACCCCAATAAAAAGTTGCATCAACGCGACGAAAAGCATCAAATTAACCAGTTTTTAGCTGACTGGCTAAGATATTGTTTAGCACATGGAGCAATGGCGATTCCGGTTTGTTAGCGTCATAAACCTACCTAAGGACACCATTTGGAAAGCCTGTTGAACCTGACTGTTGCTGGTGGGGCGCCAGTCAGGATATTACAAATCACCGATACCCACCTGTTTGCCGAAAAGCATGAAACTCTGCTGGGCGTGAACACATGGGAGAGCTATCAGGCGGTACTTAGCGCGATCCATGCCGAAAATCGTTCCTGCGATCTGATCGTCGCAACGGGCGATCTGGCGCAGGATCAATCCTCCGCAGCCTATCAGCATTTTGCTGAAGGGATTGCGAGCTTCAGCGTGCCTTGCGTCTGGCTGCCGGGCAACCACGACTTCCAGCCTGCTATGTACAGCTCCCTCCATGAGGCCGGTATCTCGCCGGCCAAGTGCGTGTTTGTGGGTGAACATTGGCAAATCCTGCTGCTCGACAGCCAGGTATTTGGCGTTCCGCACGGTGAGCTGAGCGAGTTTCAGCTCGACTGGCTGGAGGCGAAGCTCGCCGCCGAGCCGGAGCGCAACACGCTGCTGTTGCTTCATCATCACCCTTTACCGGCGGGCTGCAGCTGGCTCGATCAGCACAGCCTGCGCAACTCTGCGGCGCTGGACAGCGTGCTGGTGAATTACCCTCGGGTGAAAAATCTCCTGTGCGGACACATTCATCAGGAACAGGATCTCGACTGGAACGGCCGCCGAATGCTCGCCACCCCGTCAACCTGCGTGCAGTTTAAGCCGCACTGCGCCAACTTTACCCTGGACACCATCGCACCGGGCTGGCGCTGGCTGGAACTGCATGACGATGGCACGCTGACGACTGAAGTGTGCCGTTTAGCGGGCGCAAAATTCCGTCCTGATACCGCTTCAGAAGGCTATTGATGTCTACGCTTCTCTATCTTCACGGGTTTAACAGCTCGCCGCGCTCCGCCAAGGCGACGCAGTTTCGGCAATGGCTGAGCGAGCACCATCCGCACGTTGAGACGATCGTCCCGCAGCTGCCGCCTTACCCGGCGGATGCGGCGGAGATGCTGGAAACCCTTGTCCTCGAACACGGCGGCGAGTCCTTCGGCGTGGTGGGCTCATCGCTGGGCGGATATTACGCCACCTGGCTGTCGCAATGCTTTACGGTGCCCGCCGTTGTGGTTAACCCGGCGGTGCGCCCTTTTGAGCTGTTACGAGACTTTCTCGGACAAAACGAGAACCCCTACACCGGACAGCAATATGTGCTAGAGTCACGCCATATTTACGATCTCAAAGTTATGCAGGTAGACCCGCTTGAAGCGCCCGATCTCATCTGGCTGCTGCAGCAAACGGGTGATGAAGTGCTGGATTACCGCCAGGCAGTGGCGTATTACGCATCCTGCCGCCAGACTGTAGAAGAGGGCGGAAATCATGCTTTCACGGGCTTTGAGGATCATTTCACCCAGATTGTCGATTTTCTTGGACTGCACAGCCACTGACAATCAATGCGAATTGCTAGCTTAAATCATGACGCAAACCTATAACGCTGATGCCATTGAGGTACTCACCGGGCTTGAGCCGGTTCGCCGCCGCCCGGGGATGTACACCGATACCACGCGCCCAAACCACCTGGGCCAGGAAGTTATTGATAACAGTGTGGACGAAGCGCTGGCAGGCCATGCCAAACGCGTCGATGTGATCCTGCACGCCGATCAGTCGCTGGAAGTCATCGACGACGGGCGCGGCATGCCGGTGGACATCCACCCTGAAGAGGGCGTGCCCGCCGTTGAGCTGATCCTCTGCCGTCTCCATGCGGGCGGTAAGTTCTCCAACAAAAACTACCAGTTCTCCGGTGGCCTTCATGGCGTGGGTATTTCCGTGGTGAACGCCCTGTCGAAACGCGTGGAAGTCAACGTGCGCCGCGACGGCCAGGTCTATAACATCGCCTTTGAAAACGGCGATAAAGTTCAGGATCTGCAGGTGGTCGGCACGTGCGGTAAACGCAACACCGGCACCAGCGTCCACTTCTGGCCTGACGAAAGCTTCTTCGACAGCCCGCGCTTTTCGGTTTCTCGCCTGACGCACCTGCTGAAAGCCAAAGCGGTGCTGTGCCCCGGCGTGGAAATCACCTTTAAAGACCACGTTAACAACACCGAACAGACCTGGTGCTACGCCGATGGTCTGAATGACTATCTGTGCGAGGCGGTAAACGGCCTGCCAACGCTGCCGGAAAAACCGTTCGTCGGCAACTTTAGCGGCGACACCGAAGCGGTGGACTGGGCGCTGCTGTGGCTGCCGGAAGGCGGCGAGCTGCTGACCGAAAGCTACGTCAACCTGATCCCAACCATGCTCGGCGGAACGCACGTCAACGGCCTGCGTCAGGGGCTGCTGGACGCGATGCGCGAGTTCTGCGAATACCGCAATATTCTGCCGCGCGGCGTGAAGCTGTCGGCGGAAGACATCTGGGACCGCTGCGCCTACGTCCTCTCCGTGAAGATGCAGGATCCGCAGTTCGCCGGCCAGACGAAAGAGCGCCTGTCATCGCGCCAGTGCGCGGCGTTTGTCTCCGGGGTGGTGAAAGATGCGTTTACCCTGTGGCTAAACCAGAACGTGCAGGCCGCAGAGATGCTGGCCGAAATGGCGATCGCCAGCGCCCAGCGCCGTCTGCGCGCCGCGAAGAAAGTGGTGCGTAAAAAGCTGACCAGCGGCCCCGCGCTGCCGGGCAAGCTGGCGGACTGTACCGCGCAGGATCTCAACCGTACCGAGCTGTTCCTCGTGGAAGGGGACTCGGCGGGCGGGTCGGCCAAGCAGGCGCGCGACCGTGAATATCAGGCGATTATGCCGCTTAAAGGTAAGATCCTGAACACCTGGGAAGTCTCTTCGGATGAAGTGCTGGCCTCCCAGGAAGTGCACGATATTTCAGTGGCGATCGGTATCGATCCGGACAGCGACGATCTCAGCCAGCTGCGCTACGGCAAGATCTGCATTCTTGCGGATGCGGACTCCGACGGTCTGCACATCGCCACGCTGCTCTGCGCGCTGTTCGTGAAGCATTTCAGAACGCTGGTGAAAAACGGCCACGTTCACGTTGCGCTGCCGCCGCTCTACCGTATCGATCTCGGCAAAGAGGTCTATTACGCGCTGACGGAAGAAGAGAAAGCGGGCGTGCTTGAGCAACTCAAGCGCAAGAAGGGCAAGCCAAACGTTCAGCGCTTTAAAGGGCTGGGCGAGATGAACCCGATGCAGCTGCGTGAAACTACGCTTGATCCGAACACGCGCCGTCTGGTGCAGCTGACGATCAGCGACGAAGACGAACAGCAAACCAACGCCATGATGGATATGCTGCTGGCCAAGAAGCGTTCGGAAGACCGACGCAACTGGCTGCAGGAGAAAGGCGATATGGCGGATATTGAAGCCTGATACGCAGCCCCTCAGCCTCTTCGGAGGCTGAGGGATTGACGGGCATCGGGGTATCGAACCCTGAACGCATTACTGAAC
>CAMKZP010000198.1 GCA_946477805.1 uncultured Enterobacter sp. | reverse complement strand
GCCGACGGTAAAGCCGAAATGCGTCCGCTGACCATCGCCGGGCAGATTGGCCAGCAGTTCCAGATTTCATCCGGCGTGAAGCCCGGTGAGCGAGCGATCACTGACGGTGCGCAGCGCGTACAGCCTGGCGCTGCCGTCCAGATACTCAATTAAGGAGCCATCATGCTGACGTTTTTCATCAAACGCCCGCGCTTCGCGATGGTGATTGCGCTGGTCATTACCCTGCTGGGGGCCATCGCGCTGAGGATTATTCCGGTAGAGCAGTATCCGCAGATCACGCCGCCGGTCGTGAATGTGTCAGCCTCATGGCCGGGCGCCAGCTCGGCCGACGTGGCGGAGGCTATCGCCACGCCGCTGGAGACGCAGCTGAACGGCGTGGATCACATGCTCTATATGGAATCCACCAGTTCGGACGAAGGCACCTATAGCCTCAACATCACCTTTGCGGCAGGCACCGATCCCGATCTCGCCGCCATCGACGTGCAAAACCGCGTGGCGCAGGTCGTGGCGCAGCTGCCAGCAGAGGCGCAGCAAAACGGCGTGCAGGTGCGCAAGCGCGCCACCAACCTGATGATGGGGGTAAGTCTTTACTCACCGAACAACACCCACGCGCCGCTGTTCGTGAGCAACTACGCCAGTACCCAGGTGCTGGAATCGCTGTCTCGCCTGCCGGGCGTCGGGCAGGTGCAGATATTTGGCGCGCGCGACTACAGCATGCGCATCTGGCTGCGTCCGGACCGCATGAACGCCCTGAACGTCACCACCGACGACGTGGCGCAGGCGCTGCGCGAGCAGAACGTGCAGGGGGCCGCGGGCCAGGTCGGGACGCCGCCGGTGTTTAACGGTCAGCAGCAGACTCTGACCATCAACGGGCTGGGGCGTTTAAACCGGGCCGAAGATTTTGCCGACATCATTATCCGTGCCGGTGAGATGGGCCAGCTGGTGCGCCTGAAGGACGTGGCGAACATCGAGCTGGGCTCGCGCAGCTACAGCTCGGGCGCGCAGCTGAACGGGCACAGCTCCGCCTATCTCGGCATTTATCCCACGCCGTCCGCCAACGCCCTGCGCGTGGCTGATGTGGTGCGCGCGGAGCTGGAGCGGCTCTCGACGCGTTTCCCGGACGATCTGGTCTACGAAGTAAAATTCGACACCACCTCCTTCGTTGCCGCCACCATCAAGGAGATCGGCGTCTCGCTGGCGCTCACCATGCTGGCGGTGGTTATCGTCGTTTCCCTGTTCCTGCAGAGCTGGCGGGCGACGCTTATCGTCGCGCTTGCCATTCCGGTTTCGCTGGTAGGCACCTTTGCGGTGCTCTATACGCTCGGCTACTCTGCCAACACGCTCAGCCTGTTCGCCATTATTCTGGCGCTGACCATGGTGGTGGATGATGCCATCGTGGTGGTGGAAAGCGTCGAAACGCTGATGGCGGAAGGGCAGAGCCGCTCGGCGGCGACCGCGCTGGCGCTGCGCCAGATTGCCGGGCCGGTCATCGCTACGACACTGGTGCTGCTGGCGGTATTTGTGCCGGTGGCGCTTCTGCCGGGGATTGTCGGCGAGCTGTACCGCCAGTTCGCGGTGACGCTCTCCACCGCCGTTACGCTCTCAAGCCTGGTCGCGCTGACCCTGACGCCCGCCCTGTGCGCGATGCTGCTGCGTCCGCGCCCGGAGAAACCTGCTGCAGTTTACCGCGCCTTTAACCGCGGGCTGGACGCCACCCGCAGCTTCTACACCCGCATCGTCAATGTATTAAACCTGCGCCCGTGGCTGGCGCTGCTGGCAACCGCTGGCGCGGCGGCAGTGGTGGTGTTTAGCTTTACGTCAATGCCTAAAGGCTTCCTGCCGCAGGAAGATCAGGGCTACTTCTTCGCCAGTGTCCAGCTGCCGGAAGCGGCCTCGCTGGAGCGCACCGAGGCGGTAATGACCACCGCGCGGGAGCTGATCGCTAAAAACCCGGCGGTGGAGGACGTTATCCAGGTGTCCGGCTTCAACATTCTCAACGGCACCAGCGCCTCTAACGGCGGATTTATCTCGATTATGCTCAAAGACTGGGGCGAGCGTCCGCCGCTGGACGAGGTGATGGGCACCCTGCAGCGCCAGCTGCTGGCCCTGCCGGAGGCGACCATCATGACCTTCGCGCCGCCGACGCTGCCGGGGCTGGGCAACGCCTCCGGCTTCGACCTGCGCATTCAGGCGCAGGCGGGGCAGAGCCCGGCGGAGCTGGAGCGCGTGACGCGTGAGGTGCTGGCGAAAGCCAACCAGCACCCGCAGCTGAGCCGCGTGTTCACCACCTGGAGCAGCAACGTGCCGCAGCTGACGCTGACCGTTGACCGCGAGCGCGCCGCGCGCCTCGACGTGCCGGTATCGCGCATCTTCAGCAGCCTGCAGACCGCCTTTGGCGGCACCCGCGCCGGAGATTTCAGCATCAACAACCGCGTCTACCACGTGGTGATGCAAAACGAGATGCAGTGGCGCGAGCGCGCCGAGCAAATCAGCGAGCTGTTCGTGCGCAGCAACAGCGGCGAGCGGGTGCGTCTGAGCAACCTGGTCACCATCACGCCGACCGTCGGCGCGCCGTTCCTGCAGCAGTACAACCAGTTCCCGTCCGTGTCGGTGAGCGGCTCGGCCGCGGAAGGGGTGAGCAGCAGCACGGCGATGGCGGTGATGGGGCAACTGCTGGAGGAGAACCTGCCCGCCGGGTACGACTACGCCTGGAGCGGCATGTCGTACCAGGAGCAGCAGACCGGTAACCAGGCGATCTGGATTGTGCTGGCGGCGGTGGTGATGGCGTGGCTGTTCCTCGTCGCCCAGTATGAGAGCTGGACGCTTCCGGCGAGCGTGATGCTCTCGGTGCTGTTCGCCATCGGCGGGGCGCTGGTCTGGCTGTGGGCGGCGGGCTACGCCAACGACGTGTACGTGCAGATAGGCCTTGTGCTGCTGATCGCGCTAGCGGCCAAAAACGCGATTCTGATCGTGGAGTTTGCCCGCGCCCGGCGCATGGACGGGATGGCGATCGTCGATGCCGCAAGGGAAGGGGCGTCCCGCCGTTTCCGCGCGGTGATGATGACCGCCGTGTCGTTCATCATCGGCGTTCTGCCGATGATGCTGGCGACCGGGGCGGGTGCCCAGAGCCGCCCCATTATGGCCACCACGGTGTTCAGCGGTATGCTGGTGGCGACGGTTGTGGGGATCCTGTTTATCCCGGCGCTGTTCGTGCTGTTCCAGCGCCTGCGCGAGTGGGGGCACCGGCTTACGGACTCGTCGCCCACAGCTCGCAGTGCTTCTGAACCAGAGAAATCAGCGAGCCGCCGTCGGCGATAAAGTCCCGCATGCGCTGCGCTTCGCTCTTGCCCTGCTTTAACAGCAGGGCAATTTCATTTATTGCGCTCGTCGCGCCGAGCTTCTCGGCCGACGGCGCAACCTGCTCCAGCAGCCAGGCAATATCTTCTGCCACGGTTTTGTGCTCGCCGGTATGCACGTCCGTCAGGATCCCCTCCAGCCCGTAGCGACACGCCTGAAAACGGTTAAAGCGATAGAGCAGAAAATCTTTTTCCTGATGCTTATAGGGCCGCGCGGTCAGCAGCCAGTGCGACGTCGCCTGAATCAGCCCGGCAATATTAATGGCGTGGGCGAGCGTCAGCGGCGTATCCATCACCCGCACCTCCACGGTGCCAAAGTGCGGGCTGGGGCGAATATCCCAGTGCAGATCCTTAATGCTGTCGATCATGCTGGTCGAACTCAGGCGGCGGAACAGCCCCTCGAACTCCTGCCAGCTGTTGACCCACGGCATCTGGCCGTTGTCCGGAAATCCCGAAAAGATATTCAGGCGCGACGAGGAGAACTTCGTATCGGTGCCCTGCATATAGGGCGACGACGCGGCGAGGGCGATGAAGTGTGGCACAAAGCGCGACAGGCCGTGCAGCAGGTAAATGGCATCGTCCCCGTTTCGACAGCCGACGTGCACGTGCTGGCCGAACACCGTCGCCTGCAAAATAAGGTAGCCAAAGCGCTCCAGCGTGACGTTATAGCGCTCGTCGTCGCACACCTCCTGGCGCTGCCACTTCTGGAACGGGTGCGTCCCGCCGCCGCAGATCTGAATGTGCCGATCCGCCGCCGCGCGCAGGATGCTCTGCTGCATCACCGAGAACTGCGCCGCGGCTTGATCAATGTTCTGGCACACGCCGGTGGCGATTTCGAGCATACTTTCGGTGATATCGTGTTTGACTTCGCCTCCTTTGATGTCGTCTTTCACGGCGGCGATAAGGGCGGAGGAGTCCTGGCTCAGATCGTAGCCCGGCGGGTTAACCACCTGCAGTTCAAGCTCGATGCCGAGGGTGTAGGGTTCAGAGGATTTGAAATCGGGTAGGGACATGGCGCACTCCGTTGTCTGTTATGAGTTGAGTATAGACAACGATGTGGCGCGCACTTTTCAGGGTGGTATAACTGTTAGCAGGCTTAGCGAAAAGGGGAGTTAACCATGTCTGATAATCCAGTCATTGCGCTGATTGGGCCCGGGGCAATTGGCACCACCATTGCCGCCGTGCTGCACGAGGCGGGCCGTACGCCGCAGCTGTGCGGGCGCACAGCGCACCCGGCATTACGCCTGCGTCACGATGAGGGCGAAACCGTGGTGCCCGGCCCGGTATTAACCGATCCAGCCGTCATCACGCGCCCGGCCGATCTCGTTTTTGTGGCGGTAAAAACCACGCAAAATGCCGACAGCGCCGGGTGGCTCCGCGCGCTGTGCGATAAAAACACCGTGGTGTGCGCGCTGCAAAACGGCGTTGAGCAGAAAGCCCTTGAGCCGTGGGTCAACGGCGCAGCGGTGCTGCCGTCGGTGGTTTGGTTTCCGGCGCAGCGCGAGGCGGACGCCTCCGTCTGGCTGCGCGCAGAGCCGCGCCTGACCCTGCCGGACGTGCCGCAGGCGCAGCGGGTGGTTGACGCGCTTCGCGGTACGCGCTGTGCGGTTGAACTCTCGGCAGATTTCGCCACCGTCGCCTGGCGCAAGCTGCTGCAAAACGCGGTCGCCGGGCTGATGGTGCTGGCCAACCGTCGCGCCGGATTATTCAGGCGCGAGGATATCAGCGAGCTGGCGCTGGCCTATCTGCGTGAGGGGCTTGCCGTCGCCCGCGCCGAAGGGGCGAAGCTGAATGATGCGGTGGCGAAGGAGATCCTGACTAACTTCCAGCGTGCACCGGCGGATTTGGGCACGTCGATCCTTGCCGACCGTCAGGCCGATCGCCCGATGGAGTGGGATATACGCAACGGCGTGATCCAGCGCTGCGGCCGCGCGCACGGCATTGCGGTGCCCATCAGCGACGTGGTGGTACCGCTGCTGGCGGCGGGAAGCGAGGGGCCGGGTTAAGTGCGGTAGTTTTGTTTACAGAAGTGGAGGGGATGCGTCCGCTTTGTGCCAGGAGCGGACATCGTAAAAAGCTAAGCATATTGATTACTTGATAGCTATTCAGAATCACGAAAAGCACACTAAAGATTGGCGCGGGGAATCAGTAGAGCTTAATGTTGCTATCATGATTTCTGCCATGCAATCGAGGAAAATAATGGCACGTCGAGTTGAGCTGAGGGGCATAGCTAATGCTCTTAATGAGAGCTTTGTAAGCCGTAACAACGATTTCAAAGGATTCTGGACTATAGGCCAGTTAAAGTTATTAGCTATTAATAACAACCTCAGCACCATGGGGTTTTGCCTTACTCCTAAGAGTGCTCCCCACTGTAATCTGAGACATTCTGTTGTACTCCATTATGCAGCCATGCTCACGCATTTATTAAGAAAGCAACAAATCCCTGATTTTTGGATAAGTGAAGCTAGCATTACGATCGACTTTAACGTTAATGCTGAACACGAACAGTTGAATGAATGCTCAACGTCAGGTGAGCCTTTTAAGTGCTGTTGTCAGATAATTGATGACACTGGGCGAAGCTACTCTTCCGTCGTTTATGGTCGGTGCCAGGCTCATTCATCTGTGAAAGAATTAAAATCGACTCGAAAACTAATTGTGTAAAAAGTCAGCTGAACTTCCGCTTCTCGCTCAATACGGACTGTCTGCCAGCTCCGGAAGTCATCCCTTTCCTGACAAATAGAAGAAAGGGAGAAAAGAGTCGGTAAATTTTGAAAAGCCGGGGGCGAGTTAACACATTGTAGCTTTTACATACCAAGCGAGTAATGCTGTGCCATTATTTTAGGTACCTCGCGACCTCGGCAGACAAGGAGCCTGACGTTGAAATTCTCAAGATGGATCAAACGCATTGTCTTATCCCTTGTTTTGTTGGTCATTGGCGCGATGGGCCTACGTCTTTATGACATTCAGCGCGGACCGGACCTGCAACTTTGGCATACCTATGTTCCCCATGAAATGGATGCTGATGAAATAGACAAAGCAGACTGGAACCATTACCTGAAGGTTGAGGATTCTCTTTTCAGAGAAGTGAAACTCAATGTCACGGATAAGCTGGATGCTCAACAGCAAACGGAACTCAATCGCTATTATTCCGGCAGCCCCATTTATCCTGACAGATTTCAGACTAACTGGAATCGCTCATATATTATGTTCCCTGATGCCAAACCCAAAGGTGTCGTGGTGATGTTGCATGGTTTAACCGACACCCCGTACAGTCTGCGACATATTGCAGAGAATTATCGTCAGCATGGATTCATTGCTATTGGTATCAGATTACCGGCACATGGTACGGTCCCTGCAGCCTTGACGAATGTGACATGGCAGGACTGGCTGGCCGCGACGCGCCTTGCAGTCAGAGAAGCCAAAAAGTTAGCGGGTAATGATGTGCCGCTCCATATTGTCGGATTTTCCAATGGCGGTG
>CAMKZP010000197.1 GCA_946477805.1 uncultured Enterobacter sp. | reverse complement strand
ACGGCGACGTGAGGTTAACGTGAAGCATATCTTCAAAACCGACCAGCGCGACCTGCTGGGTCAGGAACACGTCTTTCCCCACGGTGCGGCCCACCTGATGAATGCCGGAAATGGAGCCTATCATCGCATCCGGTGAATGACAGAGCAGGGCGGTGATGGTGTTGTTCTTCTCAAGCAGCTGGCGCGCTGCCATCGCGGCGGCCTGCGTGTCGTCGCTGCAGGCGGGCGTATATTAAATAGCGCGCGGCAAGGTTTGCCGCCTGGCGGTTATCGCGCATCACCAGGTTGCATTTTTCAGTGAGTAAAGACTGTGACACCGCCACCAGCGGCAGCGGGCACTGGCGGATCTGCTCCGGCAGGACGGGCGTACAGGTATCGGACGCAAGATAAATAACCCCTGCCACACCCTGTTGCTTAAACGACAGCAGGGTGCGTTCCAGACGATCCCGATCGTTCAGCGGCTGTCCGAGAAAAACCATATATCCCTGCTTCTCAAGCTCCTGGACGATGCTCGCCATCACCTTGATGGAAAAGCTGTCGCTGAAGTCACGCAGGATCAGGCCGATAAGATTGGAGGTGTTGGCGCGAAGGTTGGCAGCGGCGACGTTGTGAACATAGCCCAGCGTAGTGATGGCGGCATTGACCTTCCCGATCGTCGCCTCCGAGATTTTCCCTTTCTGGCGTAGCACCAGCGACACGGTGGAAACCGAAACGCCTGCATGCTTTGCGACATCAATAATGCTGACTTTCTTCAAAACCGCTCCCTGAAATTTACCGATTATCAGCCAGATAAGCCACGTCGCCCAGCGTACAGGAGACGTGGCGTTCAGGCATCTTATTATTTGCCGATCAGGGTGGACATGGTCTGGGCGATAAACTGTGCTCTGGCACCGAAAATCACCTGAATCCCGTTGTCGCCCACGAAGACCACGCCCCGCGCGCCGAGCCCGTTGAGACCGTCTTTATCGACCGCATCGCTCTTCGCCACTTCCAGACGCAGGCGGGTAATGCAGGCGCCGACGGAGTCGATGTTCTGAGCGCCGCCCAGCAGGCCGATAATTTCGGTGGCAAGTTCGGAATCGGACTTGTCATTCGCATTGGCAGTCACTTCAGTACGTCCCGGCGTTTTCACGTCGAAGCGACGGATCACGAAGCGGAAGGTGAAGTAGTAAATCAGCGCCATCGGGATACCGACGATAACGGCGCTCAGGAAGTTAGTCTGGTAGCCGTTAAACGACGGCAGGATCCCGAACGACAGGTAGTCGATAAAGCCCGCAGAGAACGACTTGGCGATATGCGCATGCAGCAGGTACATGGTCATGTACGCCAGACCCGCCATAACGGCGTTGAAGACGTAGAGGACCGGCGCCACGAAGATGAAGGTGAACTCTACCGGCTCGGTGATCCCCGTCAGGAAGCAGGTCAGCGCCGCAGAGAACAGAATACCGGCCGCGATTTTCTTATTCTTCGTGTGGGCTTCGTGATACATCGCCAGGCACGCCGCGGGCAGCGCGAACAGCATCAGCGGGAACTCGCCCTGCATGAATTTACCGGCGTTCTGGTAGGTGTCGCTGCTGAAGGATTTCACCCCTTCTTCCAGCATTTTGAACCAGATGGTCTGGTCGCCGTGGATCACCTGGCCCGCCTGGGTGGTGTAATCCCCAAACGAATACCAGAACGACGGATACCAGATGTGGTGCAGGCCGAGCGGGATCAGCGCGCGTTCCACCAGACCGAAGATAAAGGTCGAGGCCGCCTGGTTATCCCCGTTCACCACCACGGAAAGCGCGTCGATACCGGACTGGATGTGCTGCCAGACGTACGGCAGGAGCAGGCCGAGCAGGAACGACAGGAACGCCGTCGCAATCGCCACAAAGCGCTTGCCGGAGAAGAAGCCGAGGAACTCCGGCAGCTGCATGGTGTGGAAGCGGTTGTAGCACCATGCGGCGAGAATACCGCAAATCAGGCCGCCAAAGACGCCCATCTGCAGCGTTGGAATGCCGACCACCATGGCGTATTTCCCGCCCTGCGAGGCCATTTCCGGGGTGATGCTCAGCACGGTGCCGATGGTAATGTTGGTGACAAATACCGACACCGCCGCAGAGAGCGCCGCGATGCCGGACTCTGACGCCAGGCCGACGGCAGAGCCGATGGCGAACAGCATCGGCAGGTTATCAAAGATAACCCCGCCCGCATTCATCATTAGCGGCAGGTGGAACTTATCGCCGAAAGCCAGCAGCAGGCCCGCAGCGGGAAGCAGTGAAATTGGCAGCATTAAGGCGCGACCAATCATCGATAACTTAGACAGCGATTTAACAAACCCTGATATCAGACTCATGCTGATTTCCCCCGAGAAGCGCTTTTTTTGGCGCTGTTATTGTAAGTAGAACGTTTTAGTAGAACGTTCTACTTATCGTGAGGAATGCGTGAAATCCGCGCAACTTAATTTTCACATTTCAACAGATGAAAGAGTGATTATTTGAAGTTGATCGATAATTAACCGCGATGGGTGTGGGGGGATTTTATCCCCTCTCCCGGTGGGAGAGGGTTAGGGTGAGGGCAGCAAACGGCTCACGCCGTCACGGTAACGCTCTGTCCTTCGAAACTCACCGTCTGGCCTGCGACGATCTTGCAGCGCTTGCGGGTTTCCACCGCGCCGTCGACTTTCACCAGCCCGTCGGCGATAACGATTTTCGCCTGCGCGCCGCTTTCGCTCCAGCCTTCGAGTTTGAGCAGGTCGCACAGCTCTACGTGCGGGTGTTTACCTAAAGAAAAAGTTGCCATCTTACGCGTCCTCTACGTCGTGATACTCCTCGCACGCCTGCAAGGTATTCTGAATTAATGTTGCGACGGTCATCGGACCTACGCCGCCCGGTACCGGGGTAATGTATGACGCGCGCGCGGCGGCGTCTTCATATACCACGTCGCCGACCACTTTGCCGCTTTCCAGACGGTTAATCCCGACGTCCACGACAATCGCGCCCTCTTTGATCCACTCGCCTGGAATAAAGCCCGGCTTACCGACGGCCACGATCAGCAGGTCGGCATTTTCGACGTGGTGGCGCAGGTTTTTGGTGAAGCGGTGGGTCACGGTGGTGGTGCAGCCCGCCAGCAGCAGCTCCATGCTCATCGGGCGGCCCACGATGTTGGAGGCGCCAATCACCACGGCGTTCAGGCCGTAGGTATCGATGTTATAGCGCTCCAGCAGCGTCACGATGCCGCGCGGGGTGCACGGACGCAGACGCGGCGCGCGCTGGCACAGGCGGCCCACGTTGTACGGGTGGAAACCGTCGACGTCTTTATCGGGCGCAATACGCTCCAGCACCTTCACGTTGTCGATACCCGCAGGCAGCGGCAGCTGAACCAGAATGCCGTCGATCTCTTTATCGGCATTCAGGGTGTCAATAAGCTCCAGCAGTTCTGCTTCGCTGGTGGTTTCAGGCAAATCGTAAGAGCGGGAGACGAACCCCACCTCTTCACACGCTTTGCGTTTGCTGCCGACATAAATCTGCGATGCCGGGTTGCTGCCAACCAGCACAACGGCCAGCCCCGGAGCGCGTTTTCCGGCCGCTCTGCGCGCCTTCACTTTTTCCGCAACTTCAGAGCGCACCTGCTGCGCAATCGTTTTACCGTCAATAATCTTTGCTGCCATCAGAGAGAAGATTCCGTCTGTAACGTTCGAAAGGGGGATTGCCCGTATTTTGTCAGAAGCGGGCGCCGCTGTCAGTCACCCTTTGCGAGATTTCGACAACGGGCCTCGAAAGCCCTTCTCTCGGTATGGTCATTTTCCCAGGCGGTTTTAGGAAGTGCCCTGGGTAAATCGCAGCGTTTTGACATATTTTAAACGCGATTCGTAAGCTACTTTATCTCCTCCGAAATAAGCCTTCAATTTATTGATTGAACGTATTTCTTATTCCCGTTTTATGGCGGGAAGGGTTATTTATTTTTTAAAGGAATAGACATGAAACTCAGCAACATTGCTTCTACCGTTATTGCAACACTGGCCCTGGTCGCGGGTGCCGCTCACGCAGAAGATGCCACCACGCCGGTTTCCGTAAATGGCGGTACCGTGCATTTTAAAGGTGAATTAGTGAATGCCGCGTGTTCAGTAAATACGGACTCTTCCGAGCAAACGGTTAATCTCGGCCAGTACCGCACCGCGAAATTCACCAAAGTGGGTGACACCACTTCCAATATTCCGTTCACCATTGAGCTGAATGATTGCGATCCGCTGGTTGCTAAAACGGCTGCCGTGGCCTTTACCGGTCAGATCGACGCGACCGATAAAACCCTGCTGGCCGTCACCTCCGGCAGCAACGACAACACCGCGAAAGGCGTAGGTATTGAGATCCTCGACAGCAAGTCCAGCGTTCTGACCCCGGACGGTGCCACTTTCTCCGCCGCCCAGAGCCTGATTGAAGGGACCAACACCCTGAACTTCACCGCACGCTATAAAGCAACGGCTGCGACCACCGAGCCAGGCCAGGCGAACGCTGACGCTACCTTCGTCATGAAATACGAGTAATTACGCCGCTCAGGGACGGCATCGGCCTCAGGGAAGAGGCTCTTTTTATCGCTTACGCCGGGAAGGAAGGATGACAAGGATCGGGATACTGCTGTTAGCCCTTGCGAGTGCCCCTGCGCTAAACGCCCATACCGTCGTGATCGACGGCGGCAAAGTGCATCTCAGAGGCGAGCTGGTCAACGGCGGCTGCGCCGTCGCGCCGGACAGCCAGAATATGCGCGTCGACATGGGGCAGTACCGCACCAACGCATTTTCCGGCGTCGGCAGTTTTTCCACGGTGAATGTGCCGTTTACCGTGCGGCTGCTGGACTGCAGCGTGGATGTTTCGCGTACCGTGGGGATCCAGTTTCAGGGCGTCACGCCGGCAGAAGATCCTCAGGTCTTCCTGGCGACATCGCGGCCAGGCGACACGCCGGTCAGTAGCGGCGTCGGGCTGGCCCTCTTTGACGAGCAGCAGCGCCAGATTATCCCCAACGCCGCGGCGGTGAGCTGGTTGCCCATGAATACCAACGAGCTGGCATTTCACTTCAGCGCCCGCTATCGGGCTATTTCCGAACACCTTGTGCCGGGCAATATTCAGTCGGATGTCTGGTTTACGTTGATTTATCCCTGACGCCTGAGAACTTATTATTAAAGGTACGGTTGTGATGAACACCCTAATTAAACCTGCACTGTTTTTCTCTTTTATATTGATGATGGTCTCCGCCAGCGCAAACGCGTCGGGCGGAATTGCGCTGGGCGCCACGCGCGTTATTTATCCGGCGGAGGCAAAGCAGACATCGCTGGCGATTACCAACAGCAATAAGAAAGAACGCTATTTAATTAACGCCTGGATTGAAAATGCGAACGGGCAAAAGGAGAAAACCTTTGCCGTCACGCCGCCGCTGTTTGTGAGCGAGCCGGACAGCGAAAACACGCTGCGTATTATTTATGCGGGACCGGCGCTGCCGACGGACCGCGAGTCGCTGTTTTACATGAATGTGAAGGCGATCCCGTCCGTAAGCAAATCGCAGCAGGAGGGGAACAACGTGCTGCAGCTGGCGATTCTGTCGCGCATCAAGCTGTTTGTCCGCCCGGCTAACCTGGCGATGCCGCCGGAAGAGGCGCTCTCGCAGCTGCGCTTTGAGCGCGTCGGGAACCATCTTAAGGTCAGCAACGCGTCGCCGTATTACGTCACGCTGGTCAACCTGAAGCTCGGCGGGAAAACCCTCGACAACCTGATGGTCGCCCCGAAAAACGCCGCGCAGCAGGTCCTGCCTTCCGCTGCGGGCGGTGCGCTCTCCTGGCAGAGCGTCAACGACTACGGCGCCATTACGCCGGCGCGTAGCATCAACCTGTGAGCAGAGTCAGGGCGATGAACACTCAATGGCGTTACTGCCCGGTCGCGCTGGCACTGATGGCAACGCTCTGGCCGCACGTCGGCTGGGGTGAAAGCTACTTCAACCCCGCCTTTCTGTCCGATGACGCCGCCAGCGTGGCGGATTTATCGCGTTTCGAAAAAGGACACCAGCAGGCGCCGGGCGTCTATCGCGTCGATATCTGGCGTAACGATGAGTTTATCGGCACCCAGGACGTGCGCTTTGAGCACGCTGATGACACGCCGCCGGTGGCGGGCGGGCTGTCTGCGTGCATCACGCGCGCGATGCTCGATCGTTTCGGCGTCAATATCGCCGCCTTCCCGGCGCTGGCAAACGTGCAGGGTGATACCTGCGTTCCGCTGACCGCGGCCATTCCCGGTAGCGAAACGGCCTTCAACTTTGCGTCACAGCGTTTGAACGTCAGCCTGCCGCAGGTGGCGATGCAGAACAGCGCCCGGGGCTATATTCCGCCTGAACAGTGGGATGAAGGCATCCCCGCCGCGCTGGTGAACTACAGCTTCACGGGCAACCGCGGGAGCGACGACGACAGCTACTATCTGAACCTGCAGAGCGGGCTGAACTACGGCGCCTGGCGCCTGCGCAATAACGGTTCGTGGCGTTATACCCAAAGCAACGGCCAGCGCCACAGCGACTGGCAGAATATAGGCACCTGGGCGCAGCGAACCGTTATACCGCTCAAAAGCGAGCTGGTGCTCGGGGACAGCAACACCGGCAACGACGTTTTCGACAGCCTCGGCTTTCGCGGTGGGCGGCTTTTTTCCTCAGACAGCATGTATCCCGACAGCCTGCAGGGCTACGCGCCGACCGTCCGCGGGATCGCCCGCACGCCGGCCAAAGTGGTGATTCGCCAGAACGGTTACGTTATTTACCAGAGCTACGTGCAGCCCGGCGCCTTCGCCATTACCGACCTGAACCCAACCTCCTCAAGCGGAGACCTGGAGGTGACGGTCGAAGAGAAGGACGGCAGCCAGCAGCGCTACACCGTACCGTACTCCACCGTACCGCTGCTGCAGCGCGAAGGCCGCTGGAAATACGACCTGGTGGCGGGAGACTACCGCAGCGGCAACAGCGAGCAGGACACGCCGTTCTTCACCCAGGGCACGATGA